>DASYVZ010000089.1:0-14127 GCA_035936515.1 Solirubrobacteraceae bacterium
TAGATGTCGAAGGCGCGTTCGCCTCGCGACGTCTGCTCAACCACCATCGGGACAAGGGGGCTCATGGTCCTCGCTTCAGTTAGTCGTCGTCCGGTGAACTCCTGCCGGGGCAGCCTACCAATCGCCCTGCTCCCGTCCGGAGGGTCCGGGAGGGGGCTTGGCCACTACCCGATGGCTAGGAGTCGGGCGTCCAGAGCTTGTCCTTCTTGGCCGCGGCGTCCTTGCCCGGCGTCCACAGCTCGTCGGCCTTGTCGCCCTGCTGCTTGGCCGGCGCCTGCTTCTTCGCGGCGGCCTTCTTGGCCTTCCCCTTCGCCGGCGCCTTCTTCTCCTTCTCGGCCTTGGCGGGCTGCTCGGCGTCCTGGTCTTGCTTCGATGCGACCGGCACCGCCGTCTTCACGACGAGATCGATCGCCTGCTCGGCGGCCACCTCCTTGGCGAGCATGTCCACGCGGCCTGCCTGGCGCAGGCGGTCGAGCAGCTTCTGGCGCGATGTCTGCTCACGCGTGGCCGCCTCCTCGAGCGCGTCGAGCAGCTCCGCCTCGGTCGGCTCGATCTGCTCGGCCTCGATGACCGCCGCGAGCACGGCCTCGCGCCGCAGCGCAAGCTCGGCGTCGGGCTTGGACTCCTCGATGAGCTCGTCCTCGGTCTTGCCCGTGATCTGCAGGTAGGCCTGGGGCGAGATGCCCTGGTGGTTGAGCTGGTGCAGCATGCGGTCCAGCAGCTCCTTGGCGCGCGCGGTCACCAGCGGCTCGGGCACCTCGACCGTCGCCTCGTCGACGACGGCGTCCAGCGCGGCGGCGCGGAACTCAGCCTGGGCGCGGGCGGCGTCGTGCTCGAGCAGCTCCTTGGCGATCGACTCGCGCAGCTCGTCGAGCGAGTCGTAGCCCGCCGCGTCGGTGGCGAACTCGTCGTCGAGCGGCGGGAGGTCCTTGTGCTTGACTTCCTTGACGGTGACGGCGAACTCCGCCGTCTTGCCGGCGACGTGCTTGGCGCTGTACTCGTCCGGAAACCACCCGGTGACGGTCTTCTCCTCGCCGGCCGAGACGCCGACGAGGGCCTCCTCGAAGCCGGGGATCAGGCTGCCGCCGCCGACCTCGACGAGCTGGTCGCGGCCCTCGCCGCCCTCGAACGGCTCGCCGTCGATCGTGCCGGCGAAGTCGATGATCACGAAGTCGCCCTCCTCGGCGGGCTTGTCGACGACCTCGAGGCGCGCCATCCGCTCGCGCATCTCCTCGATCTGCCCGTCGATCTCCTCGGCGGCGGCGATCGGCTCGCGCCGGGGAACCTCCAGGCCCTTGTATTCCCCCAGCTTCGCCGTCGGCCGCACGCCGACCTCGAAGGAGAAGGTCAGCGGCTTGCCCTCGTTGGGCAGCTTGCCGAAGTCCAGGTCGACGTCGGGGTCGCCGACCGGCGCGATGCCCGACTCGTCGACGGCCTTCATGTACCAGTCGGTCAGGCGCCCGCGGACGGCCTCGTCGAGGATCGGCTCGCGCCCGATGCGCTGGATGACGACGGCCGGCGGGATCTTGCCCGTGCGAAACCCGGGAACCTTCATCTCGCGTCCGAGCTTGCGCGCCTGAGACTCCAGCGAGCGCTGGATCTCCTCGGCGGCGACCTCGACGTCGACGTTCACGCGCGAGTCGGGCAGCTCGGTGACGGTGGTGGTGACTGCGGTGGGCATGCGCCCACCTTATCGTCAGCTTGAGTGCGCACTCGTCGTCCCCCACACGTCGTGTTCGCGGCGTGGATCGTCACCGGGCCGCTCGGCCATCTCTATGCCGGCGTGGCCGACTGGGCCGGCGTCCTCGTCCGGTTCGTGCGCGCGCGCGGGCAGTGGGACCGGATGTAGCGCGCCGTCGTGACGCGCACGGTGCGACATCCACACTCGCTGCGTCACCACCGCCTCCTCCCGGCCGGTCTAAACGCAGGATCGGCGGAATGAGCTCGCACCTGCCGCTGCGCCGTCGGCGCAGCGAATAGGCTGCAGCAGTGCGCGTGCGAGCTGTTCTCTGTGCAGTGCTCGGGACCTTCGTCAGCGGGTCGGCCGCCGCGACCGCCCAGGCGCCGGAGCGCCCGACCGGCAACTTCGGCGGCGGCGCGCTCGTCTCGCCGCCGAAGGACCTGTTCGGCCCCGGCAACGCGGTCATCAGCCTCCGCGCGCTGCCCGAGCGCCGGCTCGAGGTCGAGGCGACGGTGCGGGGCAGGTGCGCCGGCGGCGAGATCCAGGTCGCCACGACGACAGCCGCCGACGGCAGCTTCAGCGCAAAGGGCAGCGCATCGCAGCGCCCCGCGCGGGGCGAGACGGTCAGGACGACCTACAAGCTGGACGGCTCGTTCACGAGCGAGCGTGCTGCAGAGGGCACCCTCTCGGCCACGCTGGTCAAGTCGCCCGATGGCGGGGCGACGAAGACGTGCAAGACCGGAAAGATCGCCTTCAGCGCACGCCGCCCCGACGGCAAGCTGGGCTCGCGCGACGTGCGGCCCCGCCCGCGCTACTTCGGCGTCACCGCCCAGCGCGGCACCGGCCCGCGGCGCCCGATCGTCCTGCGCCTCTCCGGCGACCGGCGGCGGATCGCGCGCGCGCTCTTCGGCGAGCAGGTGAAGTGCAGCGACGGCAAGCGCTCGATCGGCATCGAGGCCCCGCGTACGAACATCGCCATCGACTCCAAGGGCCGCGTGTCAGACCGCGAGAAGGACAAGATCGACAACGGCGCGACGTTCACGTACATCGATGACCGCTTCACCGCCACGCTCGGCAGCAGGGGCGCCAAGGGCACGTTCTCCCTCAGCGACCGCACCATCGACAAGCTGAGCGGCAACATCATCCAATCCTGCTCCTCGGGCACGATCAAGTGGGCGGCGGCGCCGTAGGCTCCGGCAGGCTCGGCGCGGCGGCGACGGGAACGTTCGCGCTGCGCGCTCCCCCGCGTGGCACGGCCGCCGTCTAACCAACCCAGCCGCTCAGCAGCAGCCGGCGCGTTTCGACGTGGGCGCAGCGGTGTAGGAAGGAGCCATGGCCACGCCGCGCCATGAGCGCGTCGCGCGCAACGAGAGCGCGTTTCGCGAGCTCAACGAGAGCCTCGAGGGCAGCATCCACCGCGACCGCGCGACGGAGGACTTCGCCGGCTTCCTCTGCGAGTGCGGCGACAGCGACTGCGAGGAGATCGTGCGCGTGCAGATCTCGGCCTACGAGGAGATCCGCCAAGACTCGCAGTTGTTCTTCGTCGTGCCCGGTCACGAGATCCCCGACACCGAGGACGTCGTGCGCGAGGGGGACGGGTACCTCGTCGTGCGCAAGCATCGCGACGTGGCCGAGCTCTCCGAGCAGGGCGACCCGCGCCAGCCGACGTAGCTGCGCAGTTCCGCGTTGACGGCCCTCGCGCAGCGGGAATGCCGCGGCCATGACCGAAACAGCGCCGACACCGAACCCCGAGAAGGACCCAGACGACTGGGTCACCGGCGACGAGCCGATGACCGGCCCGCAGGCCTCGTACCTGCAGACGCTGTGCCGCGAGGCGGGCGAGGAGTTCGACCCGAACCTCACGAAGGCGCAGGCCTCCGAGCGCATCGACGCGCTGCAGGCGCGCACCGGCCGCGGATGAAGGGTGAGCGACGGGACTTGAACCCGCGACCGCCTGGACCACAACCAGGAGCTCTACCAACTGAGCTACGCCCACCGCGCGAGTGCTGAATCTAGCAGCGGGATGGCGCCTGCGATCATCCGCCCCGTGAGCTTCGATCTCGGCGACCGCGTCCCGGCCTTCACGCTGCCGGACACCGACGGCGCCACCCACGCAATGCCCGCCGACCCTGCGCCGCCCGCGACGGTGCTCGTGGTGACGTGCAACCACTGCCCGTACGTCATCGCCTGGAACCCGCGCCTGCGGGCGGTCGCCGAGGACTACGCGCCGCGCGGCGTGCGCTTCCTGGCGATCAACGCCAACGACCCCGCGCGTTATCCGGCCGACTCGCCGGCCGCGATGAAGCGCTTCGTCGCCGACCAGAACTGGCCGATCCCGTACCTGTACGACGAGTCGCAGGAGGTGGCCGGCGCACTCGGCGCGCAGGTCACGCCGCACGTCTTCGTGCTCGACGGCGAGCAGCGCCTGCGCTACCGCGGCGCGCCCGACGCCGACCACCAGGATCCCGAGCAGAACGCGCGGTACCTGCGCGAGGGGCTCGACGCCGTCCTCGCCGGCGAGCAGCCGCCGACCGCCGACACCCGCCCGCGCGGCTGCTCGGTGAAGTGGAAGGGCTGAGAGCGCGCGCGACGCCCGGTGCGGCCGTCGCCGGCCTCAGCTCCAGTTCGCCTCTGACAGCAGGCCGAGGAAGGCGATGACGATCACCAGCTCGACGAGGTACCCGCCGACGGCGATCCACAACGCCCGCCAGCGCAGGCGCGCGACGAACCCCAGCGACACGAGCACCGGGCCGAACGCCGGGCCGAAGACGAGCAACAGCCACTCGGCGAGACGGTCGTCGGTCGAGTCCCATGCCGAGTCGACGACAACCACCACCAGCATGGGCAGGACGCCCGCCGCGAAGCTTCCCACCAGCAACACCCACTTGTAGGGCACGGGCGACAGCATCGCAGCGGGCGGCCGCCGGCCAGGCCTCACACCCCGGGCTGGACTCGAACCAGCGACCTGCGGATTAGAAGTCCGCTGCTCTATCCAGCTGAGCTACCGGGGCACGCGCCGGACGCTGCCGGCGATCGGGATGATCCCATCATCTTGGCGGCACGAGCCGTGTTCGCGGGACCCGTCATGGCATCTGCTCCCGCGGTGCTCCCGAACGCATCCCGGCGACTTCGGCTGATGGAGTGTCCCAACAAGCCAGGAGCCGCTCCCGAGCCGCCACCTCGGAGGGGTGGCCGTAGAGCGACGTGACCAGCCGGCCGCCGTCCTGGTGCCCGAGCTGGATCGCCACGTCCCAGGGCGTCATCCCTCGTTCGAGCAGCATCGTCGCCGCGCAGTGACGCAGCTCGTAGAAGTCCAGACCCGGCCGACCGGCCATCGAGCGCACCACCTTCCAGCGGTGATGGTGAGACGGCTGTCGCCACATCTGGCCGCGCGGAGATTCGAACAGCAGCCCTGACGCATTGCGCGGCAGGTCAGCGATCGCGTCGCGAGCCACGGGCGGAACGGTGACGGTGCGCGAGCGGCCGTTCTTCGTCGGCCCGATCGTGCCGGATTTCGATTCGAGCGCCCGTTCGATGAGGCAGAGGTCGCCGGCGACGTTTGCTCGCTGCAGCGCGAACAGCTCGCCCGGACGGAGGCCGACGTAGCCAGCGAAGAGGATCATCGCCCGATACGACCAGGCCCACCCGTCATCCGGCCACGCCTTCAGCGCCTGCTCGGCCAGGCCCTGCAGCTCCCCCTCCGTCAGCGCGACGATGCGCCTGCGACCCTCGCTACCGGGCAGCCGCAGGCCAGAGAAGGGATTGGAGTCCACCAGGCCGTCGTTGATCGCGTCCGCGTACATCGCGCGCGCCGCCGGGACTGCCCAACGATGCTTCAGCGCCCACTCGCGCGCCATCGGCCGCGACAGGTCCGTGAGCCGAATGCCGCCGAGCTCGCGCATCAGCGCCTTGATTCGATCGGCGTTGCTCGTGTTCGACGACAGCCGAGGTCGCGGGTAGTCGCGCACCCACCGGCCGGCGAACGACTCGATGGTCTCGCGGCCCGTCGGGCGAGTACTCAGCGCGTGCTCTGCTTCGCGTTCGGCGGCTTCGCGGCGTGTGTCGAAAGTGCCGAGGTGCACCTTGCGTTTGAGGCCACGGTCATAGCCACTGGCCGTCCACCGCTTCCCGCGCCTACGAGGCACCGCGGCTCTCCATCCAGGCTTCGACTTCGGAGGCGCGGAATCGCCATTGACGACCCCATCGGTGCGCCGGCATGCCCTCCTGCAGCTTGTAGCGGAACCAGCGCTCGCTCAGCTGGTACCGGTCCACGAGATCGCGCATCGTGAGCAGGGGCTCGGGCTCCCGTCGATGAAGCGGGAACTCGATGATCCGTCCCGCGTCACTCATCGCCCTTGCCCTCGTCCGCGTCGAACCTCCACCGCTCAAGCGCCTCGTAGCCAGCCAGCGTCACGGACAGCAGGGTCTCGGCACCTGCATCGTCGACGACGGCCACACCACCCTTCTGGTCGGACTCCAGGCGCGACCGAGGTCCGTCGAAGTCGTACGCGATCCACTGACGGGCGAGGAAGTCGTCGATGATCGGTCGAACCTCTGCGGCCGAACGACCAAGATGTTCGGCGATGGCGTCCGGATGCGACGTGTCCTGCGTCATCAGCGCTTGCATGACCGCGATTCGCAGATCACGCGGCGCGTCGCTGTACCGCGCCCGCAGCTCGTAGAGCGTTGGGCGACTGACGCCGGTGAAGCGGCCAATCTCGGTCATGCTCAAGCCGGCGCCAAGAGCATCGGGGATCAGGCGGGCAATCCGATCGAGCTCTTGATCGGCTCGACGCAGAGCTTCTGCTCGCGCAGCGCCGGCCGACTCCAACTCGGATTCGTGTAGGGCACGCAGGATGCCCATGCCCTTCTTGCGCCTGATCCGGTCCGTGCGATCGACCTCGCTCATGAGAGAACTGTAGCGCAGTATAACGACGGTGTCGATAGTCGACGCCTCTGTAAGGCACTTGATAACGGCGTGCTATACGGAATCAAGTCGGGAATCGTTTCCAATGGCTCCCGCAGCGCCATCTCTGACGAGGAGGAGGGGGCGAGGCGCCGGCGCCGCGGCCGTTGCGCCGATCCCACCGCTGCTTCGCGCAGGGCAGCGGGACGACGCCGCTACCTTCTGACAGCCTGATCTGGCCCAGCCTCGGACACCAGCGGCATCTCGAGCCGGTACGACGCGGGCTCGGAGGTCGATCCTCCCTCCGGTCGGCTCTCGCCCCTCGCCGCGGCGCCCGGGCCGCGTGTCGTCGTGTCGAGCATGAACGCGCCGAGCTGCCTCCACCGGCTCTTGCACCGCCACGAAATCCGGCGAATGCGTGAAGCCGACATTTCTAGGGCGACACCGCACGGTCACGCGCTCCGCGCGCGGCCGTTGCGCTAGCCGGTAGCACACGTCCTCACGGCCGCCTCGGGCTACGTCGTCGTGGTCGCGGCCCTCCGAAGGCGACTTTGCATTCACTCGTCCTTGCCTTGAGGCGGGTCCGATTCATCGGTCGAGCCAGGGGCACCTTCATCGTCATCGCTGCTCGTTTCACGGGCGCCCAAATCAGGGTCATCGTCGTCAAGCTCCGGCTCCCAGTCGTCGGGGGGCTGCGGGATGCCCAGAGCCTGCATTCGCCGATCCCATTCATCAACGATCGAGGTCGCTTCGGCGAACCGCTGCAGTGCTCTCGTGAGCCGGCGGGAAGGCTTCTGCAGAACTTTCGCCATGCGAGCGTTCTCGTTGATGGACTCGACCATTCCGGCAAATCCGGCCATGCTTTCCCGGGTGATCTTTGCGACGTGGCGCGTGGCGAGGCCGAAATCACGTCCACTCTCAAGGTCGTCCTCGTCTTCCTCCATCCTGGCAATGAGCGCTAGCGATCCGGCCGATACCCCACTCAGCACGGATGCATAGTGCTCTACCGCCTGCTCGAGCCGATCGGCTATCGCGTCCAAACCAGCCGCGTGTCTAGCGGCGACCTGAAGCCGACCGCGCATGCCCTTGCCCGCCGCATCGCCGCGAGCAATCTGTGCAGCGGACTCCTCCGCAAGCTGTCCGAGTTCAACCACGCATTGGCCCACCGCTTCGAGCGCGGGCACAAGTTCGTCCTGCTGCTCCTCGGCATCAGCCATGATGTCGATGAAACCGCGCTGGTCTGCATCGTCCTCCGCTTCGAGCTCCGCGGGATCATCGCTCGTGTCGCTCGGCCGTTCCTCCTCCGCCGGAAGGGTTGGGTCCGCCCAAATCCTGGTGGCCGTCACTTGGTCATAGCCACCGGCAAGGCCTGATTCCAGGACCTGAATTAGCTCGTCCCGGGCGTTGATGAGGCCCACGGGTGAGCGACTGAACTGGATCGTACGAATCGTGTTGACGTCGAACGGAAGCCGCCCGAACTCCCCGACCTGAACCGTGAGCTTGTCGCGGGTATGTCGAAGACCCAATTCGTACATCACGTTCGGATTGGCGCCTGTTAGGTCGGCGATCACAACATCGTCATCTCGTAGACGGTGGAAGATCTGGTCTGTGATCTCACCCGCGCGGGTTAGTCCGTCAGCTCTGACCGGCACGAGGCAGACCTGCGCGCAGGCGGGTTCGATCACCTCTTCCATGACCCGTAGTGATTCTTCGTAGGTCACGCGCTCAGGGGTACCGACAGCGGCGAGCCGATTGCCAATCGGGCCAATGACGAAGCATCTGAGCGAGGAGCGGTCCTGCTCTGGATCAGATTCACCCATCAGGCGCAAAGGCTACCTGCGCCTAGGACGGAACTTCCAGAGCGCGAGGTGGCGCACGATCTGACGTGATTCCTGCGCTGATCGCGCTGCCCGGAAGCGCCCGCAGGAGATCGACAACGGCGCGCAGCTCATCGCCCGTCACGCTCACGCCCCACAGCACGAATAGCGCGCGCTTGAGTCGGAGCGTCCGCATGGTGCAACCGGTCCGCATCGTGAGCTTCGTCGACACGTGGATGATCGACGGGGGCATCACGGTCGACTGGACCGACTCCCACAGGGCTGTCTTGCCGCGGCGGCCCTTTACGAAGTACGACGAGAGATACGCCGCTGCGTTCTGCGCCGGCATCGCCTTGACGAACTCGCGTTTGCTGTGGACGAACCCGAAGCCGTATTTCGGCGCCAGCTCCGCCAGGCGGGCGAGATACGCACGTGCGCCGGCCATCTGGCTTGCCGCTTCGTATCCAAGCACCGGGTGGACATGCAGCACCCCACGCGCTTGCAGCTCCCAAACGCGGGCCAGGAGCAGGACTGAGCCGCGCCCGTGCACGCGCACGGTCTCCTGATAGGCGCGCCGATGTAGTCGTCGCCATCGATCCGAGGCATCCCGGTTCCACGGCGCAGCGACGCGCTCGTCTACGCGGCAGCCCAGCTCGCCCGAGTGCTTATGTTCCCCAAGAGCTGCGCAGGCGGATTCGTCCCAAGGCAGCTGATCCGCGCCTGGAGCCGTGACGGCGCTGATGAGCACCTTCCCCCCGAACGCTTCAAGGTTGCGAAACAGCTTCTGGCGCTGATCGCCAGCCCAGATGTGCGAGTACTCCGGGCACCTACGCGACCGGCACAGGCTCGACTTGCCGTGCAACGGACGCTTGCAGCTCCGGCAGCGGCGGATGCCGGCCGAGTCCCGGATGCGGCCGGCGCGCCAGATCGGCTCGCTGATGCCTGCGCTATGTGCGTCCACGAGATTCCCGCCCGCTTGAGCCCGAATTTAGGGAGCAGCTTGCTCCCGTTCTACTCCCGAGCGCGTTCGGTGACGGCCTAAGCGGCCCGATCTCGGCTGCATCTGCTTGCGGCCGTTTGCAGCTGCTATCCAGGACTTTTGCGCTTCGCTGCGGGCCGTTGCGCGACCGACGAGCTGATCGGGATGGCCGGATTCGAACCGACGACCCCCGCGTCCCAAACGCGGTGCTCTACCAGGCTGAGCTACATCCCGTTCCGCGCTGAACGGTAGGGCCTGCGGCCCGCAAGCGCACGAACACCACGACAGCGGCGGCCAAACGCCGCGCGAATCGACGACCGCGGCACGCCAGCTACTCTCAGCGCCGATGGCCCACGTCGAGCCGCTTCGCGCATTGCACTACGACCCCGCCGTCGCCGGGCCGTTGCAGGACCTGGCCGCGCCGCCGTACGACGTCATCGATCCCGAGCAGCGCGGCGAGCTTGCCGCGCGCTCGCCGCACAACGTCGTCGCGATCGACCTTCCCGAGGATCCCGCGGGAGGCGATCGCTACGCGCACGCGGCCGCCCTGCTCGAGCAATGGCGCGCCGAGGGCGCCGTCGTGCAGGACGACGAGCCCGCGCTGTGGGCGATCGTCCAGGACTACACGGGGCCGGACGGGCGCACGCTGACGCGCAATGGCTTCTTCGCGCGCGTGCGCGTCGAGGACTATGGCGCGGGCACGATCCGCCCACACGAACGCACGCATCCGGGCCCGAAGGAGGACCGGCTGCGCCTCACCCGCGCCACCCGCGCCAACCTGTCGCCGATCTTCTCGCTGTACTCCGACCCCGACCTCGCGGCCTGGCGCGCGCTCGAGCCGGCGACGCAGAGCGAAGCGCCCTTCGGCGACGTGACGGAGGCCGACGGCACGCGCAACCGCCTGTGGCGCATCGCCGACCCCGACGCGATCGCACGCGTCCAGGCCGCGATCGCCGACGCCGAGCTGCTCATCGCCGACGGCCACCACCGCTACGAGACCGCGCGCGTCTATGCCGACGAGATCGGCGGCGAAGGCGCTCACCGCTACGTGCTCATGTGCCTCGTCGCGCTGCAGGACGAGGGCCTGACGGTGTTTCCGACGCACCGCCTCGTCACGGGGCTGAAGGGCGACGACGCGAAGATCGAGGCGCTCACGAAGACCCTCAAGGAGTGCTTCGAGATCGCGCCGGTCGAGCCCGACGACCTCGTGCCGCCGGGCGAGGGCGACGGCACGATCCAGATGGGCTACATGGACAGCCACTTCAAGCGCGCGTTTCGCCTGACGCTGAAGGACCAGGCGATCGCCGACCAGGCGCTGCCCGAGATGCCCGAGCCCTACCGGCGCCTCGACACGGCGGTGCTCGAGGCGCTCGTGCTGACCGGGCCGCTCGGCCTCAGCGAGGACGACATCTCCCATCTCAACGGCCTGGGCTACGCGCGCTCTTTCGAGGAGGCGCGCGAGCTCGTCGACTCCGGGGCCTTCGACGCAGGCTTCTATCTGCGCGGGATCCCGGTCAGGCAGATCCAGGAGATCGCCGCCGCCGGCGTCAACATGCCCCCGAAGTCCACGTACTTCTTCCCGAAGGTCCCGACCGGTTTGCTCTTCAACTCGTTGAACGACCCGGAGTAGCATTGTGTCCATGAACGCATCGGCCCATCGAACCAGCGGTTTTCGGCATGTCGTCAAGGTGCGCCAGCACCGGTTGAACTGCGACGAGCCGGTCGAGCACGGCGGAGACGACTCGGGTCCCTCCCCGCAGGAGCTGCTGGCGGCTAGCCTCGCCTCGTGCACGGCGGTGACGATGGAGATGTACGCCGACCGCAAGGGCTGGGACCTCGGTTCCGTGGAGGTCGCCTGCGAGTACACCCCGGCCGAACGCGGCTGCCCGACGAAGTTCACGCTCACGCTGCGACTGCCGTCGGATCTCTCCGACGAGCAGGTGCAGCGCCTGAAGGTGATCGCGACGAAGTGCCCGGTGCACCGCACGCTCGACGGCGAGGTCATGTTCGACGAGCGTGTCGAGCGCATCGAGCTCGCTGCCTGACGCGCTGCGCGCGGTCCTGCTGGATCCCGGCGCCGCGAGCAGCATCGAGGTTCACGGACGCACGAAGGCGGCGGTGCTCGTCGCGCTCTACGAACACGACGGCTCGCTGCACGCCGTCTTCACGCGCCGACAGGGCGACCTGCGCCGCCATGCCGGCGAGATCTCCTTTCCCGGGGGCCGGCGCGACGAGAAGGACGCCGACCTGCTGAGTACCGCGCTGCGCGAGGCCGAGGAGGAGATCGGCCTGCCGCGCGAGGCGGTCGACGTCCTCGGCGCGCTGTGCCCCATCCCGACGGTGGCGACGGGCTTCGGCGTCTACCCGTTCGTCGGGCTGATCGAGCCGGGGCGCGAATGGACGCTGTCGCCGCGCGAGGTCGACGAGGTCCTCGAGCTGCGCCTCGCCGACCTGCGCACCGCAGGCAACCGCCGGCGCCTGCTGCACCGCGGGATCCCGTTTCGCAGCGTCGTCTACGACATCGGCGACGACGCAATGATCTGGGGCGCGACCGCGCGGATCGTCGGTGACCTGCTGGCGCGGATCGACCCACTTCTCGGTGCAGCGAACGGGTAGAGACCTTCGCGATGAGCCGTGAGGACCTGCTTCGCAGCCTGCGCTCCAGCATCACCGACGAGCGCGTGCTGGCGGCGGTCGCCGAGGTTCCGCGCGAGCTGTTCGTCTCCCCCTCGCTGGAGCAGTTCGCCTACATCGATCGCCCGCTGCCGATCGGCGGCGGGCAGACGATCTCCCAGCCGACGCTCGTCGCGCGCATGTGTGAGCTGCTCGAGCTGAAGAGCGATGACGTCGCGCTGGACATCGGCAGCGGCTCGGGGTATCACGCCGCGCTGCTCTCGCGGCTGTGTCGCCACGTCTACGGGGTCGAGCTCGACCCGGAGCTCGCACAGCAGGCGGCGCGTTCGCTCGCGCTGGCGGGTATCGAGAACGTCACGATCGTCGCGGGCGACGGCGCCCGCGGGCTGCCCGAGCACGCGCCGTATGACGCGATCAACGTCGCGGCCGCCGCGGCCGGCGAGGTGCCGCCGGCGCTGGAGGAGCAACTCGCTGTCGGTGGGCGACTGATCGCGCCCGTCGCTCGCGACGGCGAGGAGCACCTCGTCTTCGTGCGCCGCGGACCGCACGAGCTGGAGCGCACGCTGCTCAACGCCGTGCGCTTCGTGCCACTGCGTTAGACCCCGAGCAAGCGGTCGATCGCTGCACGCGCGGAGGCAGCCCAGCCGTCTGAGTCGGCGGGATCGGCCGTCACGATCTCGAACGGGATCTCGTTGAGCTCGCAGGCGCGGCGCAGCTGAGCGATCCCCGCCTGCAAGGTCTCGGGCGCGACCGTCCCCACCGCCTCGTAGACGATCCCGCGCACGGTCGTGTCGATCGACTTGGAGAGCATCATCTCCAGCCGCGCGCCGTGCAGCGCCTCGACCGCAGCGGGCGGCCCCGCCGCGGTGCCGAGTGCCCAGACGAGGATCGTCACGTTCTCCAGCGCGTAGCGCAGCGTCCCGACGACGTCCGGGTCGCCGATCCAGCACTCGGCGCCGGCGGCCTCGATCGGCGCGCGCCGGTCCTCCTGGCGGGTGACCGCGCGCACCGCGTGCCCGTCCGCGACGAGGCGCTCCGCCAGGGCCAGGCCGCGGCAACCGCCGCCGATCAGGAGCACCCGCATGCGGCTACGCTAGCGGCGCGCGCCGACCGGCATCGACGCGCTCGTCCCGGACCGACGGCGAGGCGACCTCACGAACCCGGCTGCGCACGCGTTCTATCCCCATGACGACGACCGCGGCGCGCCTGCCGCCCTTTCAGCGCTTCCTCGACGCCCACGGCGAGGACGTCCTGCGCTTCCTCGTCGCGGCGGTCGGTCGCCACGACGCCGACGACGCCTTCCAGGAGACGTTCCTGTCGGCGCTGCGCGGCTATCCGCGGCTGAGGCCGGACTCGAACCTGCGCGCCTGGGTGCTGACGATCGCCCACCGCAAGGCGCTCGACGTGCACCGCGCACGCGGGCGAGACCCCGTGCCGGTTGCCGAGATCGGTGACCATGCGCGGCCGACGCCGCGCACCGCCGCCGCCGACGCGCCGGAGGACCACTGGGAGCGCGTGCGGGCGCTGCCGGCGCGCCAGCGCGAGGTGCTCACCCTGCGCTACGCCGCAGATCTCAGCCATGCCCAGATCGCGATCGCGCTCGGCTGCACCGAAGCGGCCGCGCGCCGAGCCGCCGCCGACGGCCTGAAGAACCTACGCAAGGAGCTCACCGATGTCGCTGCCACCGCCTGACCTGCGCGCCGGCGAGGCCGCCGCCCTCGCCGCGCGCACCGCCGCCCGCGCCGCCGAGGAGGACGTCGCCGAGATCGCCTACGCGACCGTCGACAGCCCCGTCGGGCGGCTCGTCGCCGTCGCCACGCCGCGCGGGCTCGCACGGCTGGCCTACGAACTCGGCAACGGCGGTCTCGACGAGATCCTCGACGACGTCGCGCTGCGCCTGTCGCCGGCGATCGTGGAGGCGCCCGCGCGGCTGGATCCGGTCCGTCGGGAGCTCGAGGAGTACTTCGACGGGCGCCGCCAGGACTTCGACGTGCCGCTGGACTGGGCGCTGTCGAGCACGGGCTTTCGCCGCCGCGTGCTGCAGGAATGCGCGCGGATCCCGTTCGGCGCGACGCGGACCTACAAGCAGATGGCCGCCGCCGCCGGCTCG
>DASYVZ010000090.1:0-2088 GCA_035936515.1 Solirubrobacteraceae bacterium
GCGGCTCAGCACCGCTCCGGGCAGCAGCGTCTCGCGCACGACGTCCTCGCCGGTCGCCACCACGGCGAGCGCACGCGTCGTCGGGATGCCGAGCGCATGCATCGCCTCGCCGATGAGGTACTCGCGCAGCATCGGGCCGACCGCGGCCTTCCCGTCGCCACCGCGCGCGAACGGCGTGCGACCCGAGCCCTTCAGATGCAGGTCGCGGCGCCGCCCCTGGACGTCGATGACCTCGCCGAGCAGGAGCGCCCGCCCGTCGCCGAGGCGGGGCACGAACCCGCCGAACTGGTGGCCGGCGTAGGCCTGCGCCACGGGCCACGCCCCGGCGGGCGTCGCGCCGCCGGCGAGGATGGCGACACCCTCCGGCGTGCTCAGCGCGGCGACGTCGGCACCGAGCTCGGCGGCCAGATCCTCGTTGAGCACCAGCAGCCGGGGCTCCCGCGCGGGCGCTCCCTCCCACGGCTCGTAGAGCCCCTCCAGTTCACGGACGTAGGAGTTGTCGAAAGCGAACGGCGGCTTGACAGCGATGCTCATGGATCCAGCGTAACGACGCCGGATCCCCGGCTCGCTACGGCGCGAGGCGCTCGACGAGCATCGCCTGGCCCATGCCGCCGGCGACGCACATCGACTCGATGCCGTAGCGGCCGTCGACCGCGTCGAGGCCGTTGAGCAGCGTCGTCATGATCCGCGCGCCGGTCATCCCGAACGGGTGCCCGAGGGCGATCGCGCCGCCGAACGGGTTGAGCTTGTCCTCTGGGATCTCGAGCTCCTCGCGGCAGGGCACGATCTGCGCGGCGAACGCCTCGTTGATCTCGACGATGTCGACGTCGTCGATCGAGATGCCGGTCTGCGCGAGCAGCGCCTGTATCGCCGGGATCGGGCCGAGGCCCATCATCTCGGGGCGCACGGCGGCGACCGTCGAGCCGATGATCCGCGCCCGCGGCTTGAGCCCCAGCGACACGGCGCGCTCGGCGGACATGACGAGCACCGCCGCGGCGCCGTCGTTCAGCGGGCAGGCGTTACCCGCCGTGACGGTGCCATGCTCGGGGTCGAAGACGGGGTTGAGCGCCGCGAGCTTCTCCATCGTCGTGGTCGGCCGCGGGCCGTCGTCCTTGGTCAGCGCGCCGCCGTCGGGCAGCGCGACGGGCACGATCTCGCGGTCGAAGTGACCGGACTGCTGTGCGCCGACGGCGCGCATCTGCGACGTCAGCGCCCACTCGTCCTGCGCATCGCGGGATACCTTGCAGCGCCCGGCGACGTTCTCGGCCGTCAGCCCCATCGGGATGTAGACGTCGTACGCCGAGCCCTCGGAGCCGTCGAGCTGCGGATGCTTGGCCTCCTCCGGGATCCCCGCTCCGAGGCCCGCGCGCGAGACGGCCTCGACGCCGGCCGCGATGTACTGGTCGCCCTCGCCGGCCTTGATCGCGTGGAAGGCCATCCGCAGCGTCTGCAGCGACGAGGCGCAGAAGCGGTTCACGGTGCACGCCGGCACGTGGTAGTCGATGCCGGCGATGAGCGAGGCGTTGCGGCCGATGTTGTACGCCTGCTCGCCGACGGCCGACGCCGCCCCCATCATCACGTCGTTCGTCTGCGCGAAGTCGACCTCGGGGTTGCGCTCGATGATCGCGCGCAACGGCGTGGCGGCGAGCTCGTCGGCGCGAACGCCCACGAGCGAACCCTTGAACGCACGGCCGATGGGGGTGCGGACGGCATCCACGATCACTGCTTCGGGCATGTCCTGCTCCTTGATGGTCGGTTGTGCCCCCGGCGGTCGCACTCCACGGGGACGTCTTTCACACCGGCGTCGCACTCGCCGGAGCCTTCCGTAAGGAACATTCTAGTCAGATGAACGTGCGCGGCCGGTCGACCGCGGCGGCGGCGCTAGCCGTGAAGGATGTTCGCGTAGTGCCCGGTCTCCGGCAGGATCCGCTCAGAAGTCGTCAGAGACCCAGATCGCGCACGCCCAGCTCGTCGGCGCCGAGATGGTGCGCAAGCTCATGGCGAACCGTCCGCGTGACCTCCTCGCGCAGCATCTCGGGGTCGTGGCCGAAGTCGCGCCGCAGCGTGTCGCGGTAGATGACGATCCGG
>DASYVZ010000091.1:0-2425 GCA_035936515.1 Solirubrobacteraceae bacterium
AAGGCCGTCGTCCACGCCCAGCGCTACCTCGCCGGCCAGCGCCTCCAGGCCGAGCACTGGCTCGCGCCGCGGCCCGGCGACCTCGTCTGGTGCACGGCCGCCAGCGGCTGGAGCAAGTCGGCGCGCAACGCCTTCATCGCACCGTGGATCCGCGGCGCTGCCGCGCTGCTGCACGACGCGCGCTTCGATCCCGCCGAGCGCCTGGACCTCATCGAGCGCGAGGGCGTCAACGTGCTCTGCATGGCGCCGACGGAGTACCGCGTCATCGCCAAGCGCGCCGCGCTGCGCCCGCTCGCGTCGCTGCGCGGGCTCGTCTCCGCCGGCGAGGCCTTGAACCCGGAGGTGCTGCGCGCCTGGCAGGAGACGACGGGCCTGCAGATCCGTGACGGCTACGGCCAGACCGAGACCGGCCAGCTGACGGGCGCACCGCCCGGGCAGGCGGTCCGGCCGGGCTCGATGGGCCGCGCGCTGCCGGGCATCGAGCTGGCCGTCGACGACGGCGAGCTCCTCGTCGACCCGGCGAGCGTGCCGACGTTCTTCCTGCGCTACGGCGGCGAGGAGCGGGCGTCGCAGAGCGAGCCGTGGCGCACGGGCGACCGCGTCGCCCGTGACGAGGACGGCTACCTGTACTTCGAGGGCCGTACGGATGACGTGATCGTCTCGGCCGGCTACCGGATCGGGCCGTTCGAGGTCGAGTCGGCGCTCATCGAGCACGAGGCCGTCGCCGAGGCGGCGGTCGTCGCGGCGCCCGACGAGGAGCGCGGCTCGATCGTGCGCGCCGTCGTCGTGCTGCGCGACGGCGTCGCCGCATCCGACGCGCTGGTACGAGCGCTGCAGGACCACGTCAAGGAGCAGACGGCGCCCTACAAGTACCCGCGCCGGATCGATTTCGCCGCCGAGCTGCCCAAGACGCCCAGCGGCAAGGTGCGCCGGGCGCTGCTGCGCGAGAACGCATAGCGCTCCGGCAGCCAGGTTGCACATGACGGTACCGCTGCGGTACCGTCATCCCATGGCCATGAACCTACGTCTCGACGACGCCCAGCTGGCGGCACTGCGGCGCAAGGCCGAGCAGGAAGGGCGCTCGATGCAGGAGGTGGCCAAGACGGCGATCCACGAATACGTCTCGGGTCGGCCAGCCCGTCTGCGCGCGGCGATCGAACGCGTTCGTACTGAGGACGCCGAGCTGCTCGATCGACTGAGCAAGTGACGCCGGCCGGCGAGCCGGTCGACTTCCTCACCGTCGAGGATCTGCTGGAGATCGCGCGCGGCGTGCTCGAGGTCGTGGAGGTGCGCGACATCGGACTCCTCGCATCCGCCGCCGGGCGCCCGCAGACGACGGTCTTCGGCGAGGACGCCTATCCCACGTTCGCCGACAAGGCCGCCGCACTGATGCATTCGATCGCGCGAAATCACGCACTCGTCGACGGCAACAAGCGCTTGGCCTGGTCCGCCACGCGTGTCTTCTGCCTGCTCAACGGCCGCGACATCGTGTTCGGCGTCGACGAGGCCGAGGCGCTCGTGTTGGCGCTCGCCCAGGGCGACGCCGACGTGCCCGAGATCGCACGCGCGATCGCCGAGCACCTGCACTGAGGCGACAGTTCAGCTCGGCAGCGCCACGATCGCATCGATCTCGACCTGCGCGCCCTTCGGCAGCGCGGCGACGCCGACCGCGACGCGCGCCGGCGGGTCCGCCGCGAAGAACTCGCCGTAGGCCTCGTTGACCTCGGCGAACGCGCCCGCGAGATCGGTGAGGTAGAGCGTGCAGCGGACGGCATCGTCGAGCGATGCGCCGGCCGCCGCGCACACGGCCTGGAGATTGTCCAGGCAGCGCGTCGCCTGCTCGCCCGGCGTCTCTCCGACGAGCTTGTCCGTGTCGGGATCCAGCGGGATCTGGCCGGAGCAGAACAGCAGGCCGCCCGCTCGAACGGCGTGGCTGTAGGGACCGATGGCGGCGGGCGCGCCGATCGCGGTGACGGGCTCGCGGTGCTGGGACACGTGGCTGGTGCTCCTCTGTCGGGGTTTGTCCGGCGACGCAGGACGGTAGTCGGTGATGCCATGCCCAATGCCCTGGCCGCCGAGACGTCGCCGTATCTGCTGCAGCACAAGGACAACCCCGTCGACTGGCACCCGTGGGGGCCGGAGGCGATCGCGAAGGCGCGCGAGCTCGACCGCCCGATGCTCGTCTCGATCGGCTACTCGGCGTGCCACTGGTGCCACGTCATGGAGCGCGAGTGCTTCGAGAACGCGGAGATCGCGGCGCTCATGAACGAGCACTTCGTCTGCATCAAGGTCGATCGCGAGGAGCGCCCGGATGTCGACGCGATCTACATGGAGGCCGTGCAGGCGATGACCGGCAGCGGCGGCTGGCCGCTGAACGTCTTCGTCACGCCCGAGCAGGTCCCGTTCTACGCCGGCACGTACTACC
>DASYVZ010000092.1:0-5011 GCA_035936515.1 Solirubrobacteraceae bacterium
TGCTTCCAGCTCGCCCGCGGCACGAGCCACAGCCAGTAGACGCCGGCCAGCAGCCAGGCCTCCGGCCGCATGAGCCCGGCCGCGGCGAGCAGTCCCAGCACGAGCACCGGATGGCGCCGTGGCGCGCGCAGCTCGATCACCGCCGCCCAGATCACGACAGCGAGGTACGGGATGTCGATGTAGCCGCGGGCGGCGAGGAAGGGGAAGTCGAAGCGCGTGACGAGCAGCGCGGCGGCGGCGAAGCCGACGAGCGGCGTGAACGCCGTCTTGCCCAGGGCGTAGATGCCGGCCACGAGGACGAGGAACGAGATCACCGCGCACGCGACCATCGTGCGGTCCGCGCCGTCGCCCAGCGGCGCCAGCAGCGCGCCGAAGGCGATTGCGAGCGGATGTTCGGTCGGCGCGCGGTAGGCGGTGAAGGAGAGCCGGTCGAAGTCCAGCAGCTCCCGTCCCCACAGCAGCGAGTAGTACGAGTCGTAGTTCGGATAGGTGGGGTAGACGACGAAGCCGACGAGCGCGGCGAGCGCGAGGACGCCGAGGCTGAGCTTCTCGAGCACGGCGAGGCGGACCGCGGGCAGCCGCCGACGGCGCGCCGGAGGAGCCTCGGCGGGCGACGGCGACGCGACCGCGGCCGGGCTGGTGGCGCTGGGCACGGATGACACTTCGATGAACGTTAGGATCCCACGCGGACCCACCGCATGAAGCTGATCATCCAGATCCCCTGCTTCAACGAGGAGCAGACCCTTCCGCTCGTGCTCGCGGACCTGCCCAGGCGCGTCGACGGCTTCGACACGGTCGAATGGCTGATCATCGACGACGGCTCGACCGACGCCACGATCGAGGTCGCGCGGGCGGGCGGCGTCGACCACATCGTGCGCCTGACGAACAACAAGGGGCTGGCCGCGGGGTTTCAGGCCGGCCTCGACGCCTGCCTGAAGCTCGGCGCCGACGTGATCGTCAACACCGACGGCGACAACCAGTACGACGGCAAGGACATCCCCAAGCTCGTCGAGCCGATCGTCGCCGGCAAGGCCGACATGGTCGTCGGCAACCGCGAGGTCGAGACGATCGAGCACTTCTCGCCGCTGAAGGTCACGCTGCAGCGGCTCGGTTCGTGGGTCGTGCGCCAGGCGTCGTCGACCGAGGTGCCCGACACGACCTCGGGCTTCCGCGCCTACAACCGCGAAGCGGCGATCCAGATGGCGGTCGTCTCGAAGTTCACGTACACGCTGGAGACGATCATCCAGGCCGGCAAGCAGCTCGTCGCCGTCGACCACGTCGCGATCCGGACGAATCCCAAGACGCGCGAGTCGCGGCTGTTTCCGTCGATGTGGTCCTACGTCCGGCGCAACTCGGTGTCGATCTTTCGCATCTACTCGCAGTACGAGCCGCTGCGCGTCTTCATGACCGCCGCCGCCGTCGTCGGGATCATCGCGATGATCGTCTGGGCGCGCTTCGCCTACTTCTACGTCGTCGAGGACGAGGGCGCCGGCCATGTCCAGTCGTTGATCCTCGGCGCCGTGCTGTTCAACGCGGCGATGGTGCTGGCGGCGCTCGGGATCATGGGCGACCTCATGTCGGCGCAGCGGACGATGATCCAGCGCACGTTCGAGCGCGTCAGGCGCATCGAGCTGCAGCTCGGCGTCGCGCCGTCGCACTACGAGCCCGGCGCCGGCGACGGGAAGGGCCAGAAGCCGACGACCGGGGCCGCCGCGGGCGCCGCCACCGGCAAGACCGAGGAGCGCGACGTGGTGCGCCTGTGACGCCCGCCGATCCTGTCGTCACCGTCGACGCGGAAGGCACCGTCACCGGCAACACCTACGACAAGTACGGCTCGACGAACCCGGTCGTGCGGCGCCTCATGAGCGCCTTCGAGCGCACCCTCGACGAGCTCTTCGAGCAGGCCGACCCGCAGTCGCTGCTCGACGTGGGCTGCGGCGAGGCCGTGCTGACGCACAAGTGGGCGCAGCGACTCGGCGACCGCCGCGTCGTCGGCATCGATCTCGACGACCCGCTGCTGCACACCGAGTGGGAGCAGCGCCGGGCGCCGAATCTCTCCTACCGCGTGATGAAGGCCGAGAACCTGCCGTTCGCCGACGAGGAATTCGACGTCGCGACCGCGATCGAGGTGCTCGAGCACGTTCCCGATCCCGCGCACACGGTCGCCGAGATGGCGCGGGTGGCGAGCGGCCACCTGCTCGTCTCCGTGCCGCGCGAGCCGCTCTGGCGGGGCCTGAACATGGCGCGCGGCGCGTACATCAAGCAGCTCGGCAACACCCCGGGGCACCTCAACCACTGGTCCAAACGCAGCTTCGTCAAGCTGTTGTCGCGCCACGGCGACGTCATCGCGGCGCGCTCGCCGTTTCCGTGGACCATGCTGCTTGTCCGCCTCTAGGCCTCCGGCGCCCGAGTCGCCTGCGCCATCAGGTTCCGGGTACGGCCGCGGCGCGCGGGTCCTGTCGGTCGGGATCGCGGCGACCGGTCTGGTCACGTTCGCCTACTTCGCGCTCGCCGCGCACGCGCTGTCGGGGGTCGAGTACAAGCGCATCTCGCTCGTCTGGTCGATCATGTTCGTCGTTGCCTCGGTGATCTACCGGCCGATCGAGCAGCTCCTGTCGCGCACGATCGCCGACCGCCGCGCGCGCGGCCTGAGCGGCGAGCACAACCTGCGCGTCCCGCTGCTCATCCAGGCGGCTTTTGCGCTGACGTTCCTGGCCATCGCGCTGGCCTTGCGGGACCTGCTGCAGAACGACCTCTTCGACGGCTCGGCGGCGCTGTACTGGGTGCTCGTCGTCGGCGTGCTGGCCTATGCGGCGAGCTACTTCGCGCGCGGCTTCCTCGCCGGGCATCAGCGCTTCGAGCTCTACGGCCTGCTCGTCCTCTTCGAGGCGATCTCGCGCGTCTGCTTCGCGCTGGCGGTCGTGGTCGGGATCGCGTCGGGGCAGTCGGCGGTCGCGCTCGGGATGGCGGTCGCGCCGCTCATGTCGCTGCTCGTCGTGCCGTGGTTCTTCGCCCGCCGCGACGCCGGGCCGCCGCCGGATCCGGGCGCTGTCAAGCAGGCGGAGGGTGGGCTGACGCTGCGCCTGGGCCTGGGCTTCGCCGTCGCCGTCTTCGCGATCATGGTCGCCGAGCAGACGCTGCTCAACGCCGCCGTGCTGACCGTCGAGGGGACATCGGACGATGCGGTGCTGGCGGGGATCGTCTTCAGCGTGCTGCTCATCGCGCGCGCGCCGTTGCAGCTCTTCCAGGCGGTCCAGGGCTCGCTGCTGCCACACCTCGCCGGCCTGCAGGCGACGGCCGGGACGCACGAGTTCAGCCGCGCGATCCGGATCACCGTCCTCGCGATCTGCGGCTTTGCGCTGGCGGTCGCGATCGGCCTGTTCGCGGTCGGCCCGCCGGTCGTGCGCGCGCTGTTTGACATCGACCGCGACATCGCTCGCGGCGGGCTGGCCCTCGTCGGCCTGGGAATGGGCTTTCACCTCGTGGCGGGGACGCTCAACCAGGCCGCGCTGGCCCGCGGCCAGGCCGGCGGCGCGGCAGCCGCGTGGCTGCTGAGCGCCGGCGCGTTCTTGATCTGGATGCTCAGCCCGGTCATCGGCGACCAGCTGCTGCGCACCGAGGTCGGCTACTGCTGCGCGACGGCGCTCCTCAGCGCCCTGCTGGCGCTGGTCTACCGCTCAGGCCAGGATCAGGGCGTGGGATCGGCCGGCTTACCGCCGGCGCCCGTGACATAGACGAGCCGCCCGTCCTGCAGGCGAAAGACCTCGCCGACCCGGCGCCCGGAGCCGGTCACGGTCTTCTTGCTCAGGCGCACGGTCTTGATCTGATCGCCCTCCTTGACGATCAGCGTCTGGCTGTTGGCCTCCGTGCGCGTCACGGTGACGTTCTCCTGCGTGAGCAGGTCGGTCAGGTTGACGGACTGCAGCGCCGCGAGCAGGAACGCCAGCGCGAGCACGATGCCGAGGTCGAAGAGGTTGACGAGTCCGGCCAGCGGATCGCCGCCGCGATCGCCGCGTCCGGTCGCGCGCGGCGTGACCCGGCTGCGCGCGATCATGATCTCGCGTCCGGTGGGTCGAGCCCCGCGACGACGTATTCGAGATCGGAGAGATCCTGGGCGTAGAGGCGGTCGCGCACGAGCGAGATCGAGAACGCGACCGCCCCGATCAGCAGGCCGATGACGGTGACGCTGAAGGCGGCGCGCAGGTTCTCCGAGAGCTGCGCGACGTTGCCCTCGGCCAGCCCCTCGAGCGCGGGCGACAACGGGATCAGGGTGCCCATCAGCCCAAGCGCGGGACCGAAGCGCACGAGCATGCGGCTGCGTTCGAGCTTGCGCAGCGACGTGAGATCGAAGTCCGCGAGCGCCTTCGCGCGCCGGTCGTCGATGCCCGGCTGGTCGTGGGCGCTCACGAGGTTGACGAGCGTGTCGGCCATCTGCGCGCTGGAGGCCAGCGGCATGAGCGCCTGTTGCGCCGCGGGCGCGTCGTTGGCCGCCAGCGCCTGGCGGGCGCTCGCCGTGGCCTCCTCGACGCGCTCGCGCCGGTCGTGGCGGCGACGGCGCGTGAGCTCGACGACGAACGCGCCGAGGTCGAAGAGCACGAACGCGAGCGCGGCGATGGCGGCCGCGAAGACCGGGATGCGGAGGGCGTTCGCAAGCTCGAAAAGGAGTTCCTCGATGCCGGTGACCGCGATCATGCGACCGGCAGTCTGACGCCTCGGCGCTCGCGAAGCGCGCCCACCCAGATCATGGCCAGCGCGAGCAGCCCCGTCATGCCGAGCGACAGCGACCCCTCGGTCTCTCCGCCGCGGACCGCGCGGACGCCGGCGGCGGCCCCGGCGGGCTCGCCGCCCGGCAGCTTGCGCAGCGTCGACCCGGTGTCGTCGATGAGCACGCCGGTGATCTTCTCGCCGAAGGGCTTGGGTGGCGGGGGTGGCGGCTTGGGCTCCGGCTTCGGTGCGGGCGTGCCCTTCTCCTCCGCCTCCTCCTCCCCGGTGCCCGTGCCGGCGCCGGCGC
>DASYVZ010000093.1:0-2075 GCA_035936515.1 Solirubrobacteraceae bacterium
CGTCCTGGTGACGGTAGGCTCGGGCGATGACCGATCAGCCAGCCGAGCCGACGGGCCAAGAGGATCACGGCCAGCCTCTGTTGGCGCGGATCTCCAATGAAATGGTGCGCGCGCAGAAGCGGTTCTTCGGCAAGGGTCCGAGCGAGGCGAAGTCCTACATGCTCGACGACATGCTGATCATCGTCATGCGCGGCGGCCTGACGACGGCCGAGAAGACGATGCTCGAGTTCGGCCAGCCCGATCAGGTCCGGCGGTTTCGCCAGCTCTTCGAAAACGAGATGACCGAACGGCTCTCGGAGATGGTTGAAGAGCTGACCGGCCGCAAGGTCGTCACCTACCAGTCGCAGATCCTGTTTGACCCGCATCTCGTCGTGGAGATGTTCGTCTTTGACTCCGATGCGCACTCCGACGATCGAGCCGCGACCGCCGAAGGCCAGACGCAGGACGACAGCATCGGCGAGGCGACCGACGAAGACGCGCTCGACAGGCCGTCTGCCTCTGGCCAGTAGTGCATCCGAGACACGCCGTGCCTGCGCCAGGTCGGCCGGACCAGCCGCCAGGCGGACGCGAGGCACGTCAAGCCGCCCGCGTCACCCAATCCGTCTGCCGCGAGCGCCAGCGTCTCCCACACCCGAACGTCTAGCGCGCGGCGGATCGGCTGCGTCGCTCGACGTGTTGCGCAGACCTCGTGCGCTCCACGGCGCGGTTGGCCCCCTTGTCGCCCCGCGACCGTGAGCCTAAGATCGAGAGATGCGTCGATGTTGATGCTTCACCGCCACTAGTGCTCGGAACGTTCGTGAGGCCCGCAGATTGTTCGGTGCGTGGCCGCGAGCGCCGCCTTTCCTACGCCGGCTTCGGCCGGCCCCCCCTGCCGAAAACGGCCCCACGACGCGCAACGCGGCGCGTGAGCTACGTCGTGCTCACTGACGAACGGCAACCGGGACGACACGTTCGTCGCCCAGCCCTACACGACGGCACGACCGGCGTGGCAATCGACCAGGCAGCCGCTCTCGCCCCCATCGGGATAGGCCCAGTAGCTCACATCGCGTTTGCGTGGCGCACGATCGGAT
The DNA here is from genome assembly GCA_035936515.1 of Solirubrobacteraceae bacterium. Lineage (GTDB taxonomy): Bacteria > Actinomycetota > Thermoleophilia > Solirubrobacterales > Solirubrobacteraceae > CADCVQ01. Next base: position 1,071 of record DASYVZ010000093.1, read on the forward strand.
AGCACGCTCTGGCGACCGGGCCGGCTCGAGGCCGCGGGCGGCCTGCATGCAAGGCGCCCGCGGAAGCGAGCGGTTCGGCCGCCGTCCGGGCCACCCGAGGGCTCTTAGCCGCGTCTCCACAGCGCTCAGCGGCAGCGGCGACAGCTCGAGCACGTCTGTCGCCGGCTCTCGGCAGATCTCTGCCAGCGTTGCCCGCGCCGGTGTCCTCGTCGTTGCGGCTGCCGATGAGCAGCGTCACCGGCAGCGATTCCACGCGCCGCGCGAGGTAGGCGAGGAAGCGAAGCGACGGCTCGTCCGCCCAATGGGCGTCGTCTACGACCAGCAGCACCGGCGCGCGCCCGGCGAGGTTCGCGGTCAGCCAGTAGAGCCCGTGCAGGACGCCGACCGGAGGCACGTCGACGACGTCATCCGTCAGCTCGAGTACCGCCGTTTCCGCCAGCCTCGCCGCACCCGAAAGAAGGTCTTTCCGCTCCGGGTGCGTGCGCAGCACCCGCTCGAAGCACTGCCGCACGATCCCCATCGCGTAGTCCTGTTCGAGCGGCGAGCCGCGGGAACTCAGGATCCTCATCCCGGCCGCGGCCGCACGCTCGCGCGCAGCCGCGACAAGACTCGATTTGCCGATGCCCGCCTGACCATGAACGGCGACGGTGACGCCCGCACCGGACCGTGCGGCCTCGAGTGCCGCGTCGAGTCGCGCGAGCTCCTCCGAGCGCGCGACGAGGGCGTGCGGACCGGGTGCAGTGATCGCGCCGAGATTACTGCTGGGGCCGCGAACAGGTGGGGGAGCTCTCTGGCTGCCGGACGGCGCCCCGGCCTTGGCTCCTCTGAGGCAACACGAGCGCGTCGGTGCCCTCAGCACGCGTCCTGCAGCGGGACGCGCCACGGGCCCGCCCCGCGCCAGCTGCGCGTCCCGCTGACGAACGTCATCTGGGACGCTCGCCGCCCGGTTACGTGGGCGTGGCACGAATCCGGTTCTGGGGGGTTAGAGCCGACGGCGCGTGCGCG
>DASYVZ010000094.1:0-2411 GCA_035936515.1 Solirubrobacteraceae bacterium
TCGACGATTCCGGCGCTCTGCGCTGAACTCGACGTCTACCCGCAAGCCGGTCCTCGAGCGGACGCTAGAGCGGACATCGGCGCGGTCGCGCGGCGCCGGCAGGCGGATCCCGCAGACGAAGCTTTGTGATCCAAGAGCCGCCGGATCGGCTACGCGCGCGTCTCGACGGATCAGCAGGACCTGACCGCCCAACGCTCGTCTGACGGCTCGCGGGCGACAGCACCACGTCCGTCGCGTCGAACTCCACCCACTTCCGCGCCTACGACCAGAATCTGTTCACCCAATCGCATTCCAGGTACGGCGGCCGCGGCGTGCTGATCTACTGGCACGTCGAGAAGAAGTCGATGGTCGTGCACTCCCCGCTGATCAGCTGCGCCGCATCCGGTCACAACGATGGTCGAGGGGCCATGCGGCACCTCACCGCGATGGCGCTCGAGGGCAACTACGTCGACTCGCACGGCCAATCGGCGCTACTCCACCGCGCGGGCGACGGCGCGCACGAACGGCGCCGCCACCGGTTCCGCGCGCCGCACCGCCTCGGCGATCAGCAGGCCGACGACGATGTCGGCGACGTAGTGCTCGCCGAGGTAGACGATCGCAAACGACGCCGCCGCGAGGTACGTCCAGCCGATCGCGCCATAGAGCGGGCTGATCTCGGCGAGGGCCATCGCCGTGATCGCCGCCGAGGAGATGTGGTCGGACGGCATCGCGCCCCAAGGGTTGCCCTGTGTGCTGCCCTCCGGCGGTGGCGCACGCTTGAGCAGGTCGTAGACGACAAGCCGGGCGACGCGCTCGATCTCGCCGTTCATGCGCCCTTCGCGCTCCGAAGCCCACCACGGCGGCGCCTCGGGAGCGAAGAAGTAGAACGGGCACGTGAGGTGGTATGCGGCCGCCAGCCGTGCGCCGGCGCGCGGCATGTATTCCGGCCGGCGCACGAGCAGGTAGCCGAGCAGGATGTGCGGCAGAAACCAGGACCCGTACAGGACGGTGACCGCGCGATCGAACATCGTGACCTCGCCCGGCGTGCGCAGCGCCCGCTGCAGCCGCAGGCCGGGCGGCACGCCGAGGCCGACGGCGGTGTCGAAGCGGATCGGCTCATCGATCCACAGCCTGCGGCGCAGCTTCGCGGGCTCGTCGTAGGGCAGCTCCCAGCCGAGCTTGAACAGATGCATGTAGGCGGCCGACACCGCCAGCAGCCGCGCGCGGCCCTTCGGCACCGCGATCGCGCAGCCCAGCGGCGGCACGCAGCCCAGCGGCAGCGTGATCGCCGGGGGCATCCCGATTCGCTTGCGCGCCGCGATCGTCCCGACGGCGACCGGCACGGCCGCGGCCGCGACGACGCTCCACGCGCGGTGTGAGCGCAGCTGGCGGTTGACGGCGCCCGCGACGCCGTCGAGCATCCGTTGCAGCGCCACCCCCCGGACCGGGTCCGGCCCCCGCCGCCGGTACCTGTCTGGCCGGGTCCGCATCAGCGCAAGCCTGCCACAGGTGCCGCGCGCAAAGCGGACTTGTTCGCGCCAGCTTCATGATCGCGTCTGGGCCGCGCCGCCTATGTCAGCGCGTCGGCGAGGGCGCCGTCGATGTCGGGATACGCGAACGTGTAGCCGAGCTCGGCGGCGGAAGCCGCTTACGGCGCTGTGATCGACACGCTTAGGCGCCGCTCGTCGGCCGCGGGCGGCGACTAAGAAGCATTAGCCGCCGCGCGTCGGTCGGTTCGATGTGCGGTCAGGGTTCGGCCGGTCGCGACGACGATCAGCAGCGCGATGCTCGTCCATTGTGCGTTGTTGAGGCCGAGTGCGAGCTGCGGGCTGTCGCTGCGCAAAAAGAACACGAAGAACCGGCCGGCGGCGAACAGGCCGAGCACGAGCCATGCGAGGTCGCCGGGGCGTTTGAGGCGGTGGCGCAGTGGCCAGATCGCGGCCAGGATGATCGCGGCGAGCAGCACTTCGTAGAGGCCGCCGCTGTGGTAGGCGTAGTCGGCGTTGGGCGTCAGCGCGTCGGGGTGAGAGTTGCGCACGGCGAGCAGGAAGTCGCTGCGCTCGCCGTAGTGCTCGCCGTTGATGACGTCGCCGATGCGACCGATCGCGACGCCGAGCGGAAGACCGAAGGCGCCCGCGTCAAGGTAGCGAGCGCTGAGGCGGGTTCGCTGCACGTAGGCGGCGATCAGCACTGCGGCCAGGATGACGCCGCCGTCAAACGTGAACCCGTTGCCTGAGATGAGGCGATCGGGCGCCAGCAGCGCGCCCGGGTCATGCTCGAGCAGATAGAAGACGCGGGCGCCGACGATTCCGCCGACTGCCGCGAGCACGGCGAAGATCTGCATCGGCTCGGGCGGTAGGTCGCGCTCGCGCAGCCAGCGCGCGGCGGCAAGGCCGCCGATGACGATGCCCAGCGCGATCGTGATGCCGTGC
>DASYVZ010000095.1:0-5483 GCA_035936515.1 Solirubrobacteraceae bacterium
AGGCGCAACCGCGTGAGGTCGTCTCCGGCGCGCTCAGGCTGGCCGACGGCCGGCTGATCGCCGCCGACCACGTCATCACCTTCGCGGACGTCCTCGCACGCCCCATTTCGGGGCTGCCCGCGGATCGGCTCGGGTTTATCCCCGTCGACGTGCACGGCCGCGTCGCCGGCGAGGCCGCCGTCTACGCAGCCGGCGAGGTCACGTCGTTCCCGCTGCGCCAAGGCGGACTGGCGACGCAGCAAGCCGACGCCGTCGCCCAGGCGGTGGCGGCCGCCTGCGGAGCTGCCGTCGAGCCGGAGGCGTTTAGTCCCGTGCTGCGCGGCCGCCTGCTGACCAGTGGCGCTCCGCTCTATCTGCAGTCACGCCCCTGCGGGCAGAGCGTGGCGTCGACGCGCGCGCTGTGGTCACCGCCGGAGAAGGTCGCCGGACGTTATCTCGCACCGTATCTCGCCAGCGCGCGATACGGCGCGCATCGGCGCGGCGCCGCTCGCTGAGCGCGTTCCGGCGATTCCCCTCGCCGAACGCGGCCGACACGACGCCGCCACGCTCGCGCTCGCGCTCGCCGACGCCGAAGCGCGCTGCGCGAACAACAGCCGGGCGCTGCAGGCGCGGGAGGCCGCTCAGGCACTGTCCGTCGCCAGCGCGGCCGCGCCCGGTGGCGCCCCGTACCCACCACGCGCCGCGGTGCATTCGTGAGCACCAGACCCGTGAACCGTGAACCACCGCGGCCGGTGCCGCCCAGAACCGATGACGCCGGCGACCTGACCGTCGCAGACGTCATGCACGCAGACGTCACGACCATGCCGCCAACGGTGACCGTCGGAGAGCTTCGTCAATGGTTCGCGGTCAGCGCCAGCCGCCGGCTCGCCGTCATCGCCGACGACGGCCGCTACGTCGCAGCGCTCACGCCAGCCGCCCTAGGCGAAGACATGCCAGCCCAGCAGCCGGCGCTCGAGGTCGCCCGCGGTCTTCCCACGATCTCGCCGGATGCCCCCGCTGCGGTCGGTCGCGATCTCGTTTTCGCCGCCGACGCACGCCGCGTACCCGTCGTCGACCGCGACGGCCGCTTCCACGGCGTCCTCGCCGTGACCAGCGACCTGCAGTTCTTCGCCCGTCCGTGACCCGGGGCCGAGGTTCTCAGTAGGCGCGGCGGTCATTGATTCGTACCCGACGCCTCTGACCGGTGGCGGTGCTCGGCGGCGCGCTCGCGTGCGTGTTCCTTGTCCTGCAGGGGCATGGCTCCTGGGTGACCGGCTCCCGGCCACGGGGTCAACAACAGCAGCAGACGAGCGTCCGAAAGCGCCCGGACCCCATGGCGCTCACCCGGCTCGAACTCCACCACGAGTCCTGGCGCGCCAGCACAGCGCTCGTCCGCGGTCGTGATCTCCACCTCGCCGCTGAGAACCGTGACCCAAGCTCGCTCGTGGACCTGATGGTCCGCAAGACCCTCCCCCGCGGCGATCGCCAACGCAATGGCGCGCGCGTCATTCGTTGAGGACAGGATCTGCGGAGCGTGAGGATTGAGGTCGAGGTTGTTGATGTCCCAGCTGTTCATCGGCACCTAGGATCGCGGCTGACGTTCTTGGCGAGACCTCCAGTAGACGAGGATAGGCGCACAGGAGGCAGCCGCCGATGCCGGCCTCGTACATCGGCGAAGCTGACGCCCGATGCCGACCCGTGCGGATCGTGCCGCAAGAACGCCTTGCCGCGGGTCGCCGGGCGCGCTGCGCCTGCCCGGCCGCTCGGTCGCTGCCAGCTGCAGCTGCGCCCGATGGATGCCGTTGCCGGCTGCGCCGCAGCAGCGGTTGCGTCGTCGCCGCGGTTGGCGTCGCGTAAGAGCGAAGCGCGCGCTGACACTCATCCGGTTGCGGTGGTGCGCCGCGCGTGACGTGCTTCAACGCATAGCACCCGGGGGATGCTCAGTCCGCGCTGCCGGCGGGTGAGCGGGTCAAAGAACAAGGAGAGCTGATGGCAAAGCACGAGTCGGTCTGGATCACGACGAGCGAGCCGTCGGAGTTCGCGGCGCTCGAGGAGGCGGTCGACGTCGACGTGGCGGTGCTCGGCGGCGGGATCGCCGGGTTGTCGGCGGCGCTGCTGCTCAAGAACGGGGGTCTGCGTGTGGCCGTGCTCGAGGCGGGGGCGGTGTGCGCTGCGACGACGGGACATACGACGGCGAAGGTCAGCGCGCAGCACGGCCTGATCTACGACACGCTCAGCTCGAGCTTCGGACAGGACGGAGCGCGCGCCTACGCCGAGGCCAACCTGGCCGCAGTCGACGTCATCGAGAGGCTTGTCGTCGAGCACGCGATCGACTGCGATTGGGAGCGCCGCCCCGCGTACGCCTTCACCGAACAGGACTCCTACGTCAGCCAGATCGAACAGGAGGTCAAGGCGGCACAACAGGTGGGGCTGCCGGCCAGCTACACCGACCAGACCGACCTGCCGTGGCCGGTCAAGGCGGCGGTGCGCTTTGACGACCAGGCGCAGTTTCATCCACGCCGCTACTGCCTGGCGCTCGCGCGCCTGATCGACGCAGACGGCAGCCGCGTCTTCGAGCGCACACGCGCACTCGACGTCGACGACCGGTCGCCGTGCGTCGTGAAGACCGATCGTCACGACGTGCGCGCGGCGTATGTCGTCGTCGCGACGCACCTGCCGTTTCTGGACCGGGGCGCGTTTTTTGCCAAGTGCCATCCCGAGCGCGAGTACGTGCTCGCCGTCGCGCTCGAGCAACCGGTACCCAACGGGATGTACATCACCGCCGAGCAGCCGACGCGCAGCATCCGCCAGCACCCGTTTGACGGTGGCGAGCTGCTGATCCTCAGCGGCGACAGCCACAAGACCGGACAAGACGACGACACCCAGCGCCACTACAGCGCGCTCGAGCAATACGCGCGCGAGCGCTTCGACGTGCGCTCGATCGAGTACCGCTGGTCAACGCAGGACCACATGACCGTCGACCAGGTGCCCTACATCGGCAAGCTGCGCCGCGGCTCGGAGCGCCTGTACGTCGCGACGGGCTTCAACAAGTGGGGGATGACCGGCGCGACGCTCGCGGGCGTACTGATCAGCGACCAGATCCTCGGGCGCGAGAACCCGTGGAGCGAGCTGTTTGACCCCAACCGCGTCAAGCCGCTCGCGTCGGCGAAGCAGTTCGTCAAGGAAAACGTCAACGTCGCACGACGCTTCGTCGGCGACCGCATCACGCAACGCGCGCGCATCGCGCCCGAGGACCTCGCGCCCGGCGACGGGCACGTGACCACCCGCGGCGCCAAGCAAATCGCGCTCGCGCGAGACAGCCACCGAACGCTGCACGCCGTCTCGGCGCGCTGCACGCACATGGGCTGCATCGTGCACTGGAACGCCGCCGAGACCACCTGGGACTGCCCTTGTCACGGCTCGCGCTTCGCCGCCGACGGCACCGTCATCGAAGGACCCGCCGTCGACGACCTCCAACCGCAGGAGATCGGCAGCGACCAGCCAGGATGACAGCCACGCGCAGCCTCGCCGGCGCCTGGGTCCGCCGCGGCCACCGATGGTGCCGCTCGCGACGACCGTCCCGATGGCGATTGGCGCCGCCTCCGCGGCCGCGCAGCAATCGGTCGCCGCCGGCGCGGGTAGCACCGGCCCCCTGGCCGCGCCGTCAGTTCGCAAGGGCACGACCCGCCAGCCGGACGCGATCCCGCCTGACCGCACGGCGGCGCCGTGCGCAGCCGCGTCTTGGGGGATCCTCGCCTGCTTCGCCGTGTCGGTCGTGGCGCTGGGGCTTGCGCCCGCCGCCGTCGGCGACGGCTACTCGGTCCTCGAACACACGACGCTCACATCGACGGGGCGCTGCAACGCGCGATGTTCCTGACAGCGTACGCACGTCCGCGAGGCCCGACACGGGCACCGACAGCGCGGCGCCACGCCGACCCGATGAGTCAGCGATGCACGCGCGGCAGCTGCGTGCGGACATCTCGCGACGAGACCGCCCGCCCCTGCCGCGACGCCGCCGGCGTCCCGCTCCAAGACATCCGGTACGCCATGGGACGCGCCGACCCCGGCGGGCGCATCCCGATGCCCTAGTCGCCCATCAGACATTCGTCCAACTTTCGGGGTGACCGCTCAACTTCTGCCACGCGCAACGTCTATGGACGTATAGAGATCACGACGCCCATGCGATGCGGGCGGCGCGGTCATTCCCCGCACAAGGAGGGTTTGATGCGCAGAACTACTGCGTTGGTATGTGCCGCCGTGCTCGTCGGCCTGGGCGCTGCTGCGCCGTCCGCGTTGGCCGCCAAGGGCGGCAAGGGCGGCAAGTCGAAGTCTGCGGCAGCTGAGCGGCTGTGCGAGAAGAAGGGCGGCGGGCTGTTCGTCGACGTGAGCCCGCTGGTGTACGCCTGCGTGTTCCCGAACGCGAACAAGCCCCAGCACCGCAACGCGGCCAGGAAGGTCTGCGAGAAGCGCGGTGGGCTGTTCGTCGACGTGAGCCCGCTGATCTACGCGTGCGTCCTGCCGGGCGGGACGCTGCCCAATACGCTGCCGCTGGCCGGCGGGGGCGACGGAAAGAAGGGCGACGGAAAGAAGGGCGGCGGGGGCGACGGAAAGAAGGGCGGCCGCTCCCATGCTTCCAAGGCCGAGCGGATCTGCGAGAAGCGCGGCGGAACGTTCGTCAACGTCAGCCCGCTGGTGTACGCGTGCCTGTTCCCGAACGCGAGCAAGCCCCAGCACCGCAACCAGGCCAGGAAGGTCTGCGAGAGAAGCGGTGGGCTGTTCGTCGACGTGAGCCCGCTGATCTACGCCTGCGTGCTGCCGGGCGGCACGCTCGGCGACGTCAGCAACCCCCGATCGGGGGGTGGAAAGAAGGCTGAGCGGACCTGCGAGAAGAGCAGCGGCGGGCTGTTCGTCGATGTGAGCCCGCTCGTGTACGCCTGCGTGTTCCCGAACTCGAGCAAGCCCCAGCACCGCAAGCAGGCCAGGAAGGTCTGCGAGAAGCGCGGTGGGCTGTTCGTCGACGTGAGCCCGCTGATCTACGCGTGCGTCCTGCCGGGCGGGACGCTGCCCAATCCGCTGCCGCTGCCGGGCGCGGGCAACGGAAAGGACGGCCCCCATACCGCCGCCCTGGCCAGGAAGGTCTGTGAGGACAGCGGCGGGCTGTTTCTCAACGTGAGCCCGCTGGTATACGCCTGCGTGTTCCCCAACGAGAGCAAGCCCCAGCACCGCGATCTGGCACGGAAGATCTGCGAGAAGAGCGGTGGGCTGTTCGTCGACGTGAGCCCGCTGATCTACGCCTGCGTCCTGCCAGGCGGGACGCTGCCGGGCGGCACGCTGCCGGGCGGCACGCTGCCTGGCGCGGGCGGGACGCCGTTGCCCGGCACGGGCGGGCTGCCGCTCCCGGATACCGGCGGACTGCCGCTCGCGGATATCGGCGGAGTGCCCATCCCGGCGCTGCCGTTGCCGTAGCTGCAAGAGCAGCAGCAACCCATGATGCAGACTCGACC
>DASYVZ010000096.1:0-2165 GCA_035936515.1 Solirubrobacteraceae bacterium
CGCGCCGACCCCGCGGCCGCCTCGGCGCGGGTCAGCTGCGCCCGGGCTGCACGCACCCCGTCACGGGCCAGGCTCCAGGCTGCCTCGAGCGTCTGGCGCTCGAGACGCTCGTGCAGCTCGGCGGCCTCGGCGCCGGCGAGCTCCATCCGGGCAGCGCGCACCCCGTCACGAGCGAGGGTCCAGGAAGCCTCGAGCATCTGGCGCTCCAGGCGCTCGTGCAGCTCGGCCGCCTCGGCCTGGCGCTTGAGCGGGCGCAGCCGCGACCGCGCTTCGCGCTCGACGTCGAGCGCCCGGTCGAGGTTGTCCTGCGTGCGCTCGAGCTTGAGGTGGGCGCGGCGGCGGCGTTTGCGGTGCTTGCCCAGGCCGGCCGCCTCCTCGATGAGCAGGCGCCGCTCGCGCGGCTTGGACGTGACGATCGACTCGACACGACCCTGCGAGACGACGGAGTGCATCTCCTTGCCCAGGCCCGTGTCCGACAGGACCTCGAGCACGTCGACGAGGCGGCACTTCGCGCCGTTGAGGCGGTACTCGCCCTCGCCGGAACGATCGAGGCGGCGCAGGATCGAGATCTCGCCGACCGGCAGGTCGACGGCTCCGTCGCCGTTGTCGATGACGATCTCGACCTCGGCCGCGCTGCGCGCCTTGACGCCGCGGCCGCCGCCGAAGATGACGTCGCGCATCGACTGGCCGCGGACGGCCAGCGGCGACTGCTCGCCCATCGCCCACAGGACGGCGTCGGTGATGTTCGACTTGCCCGAGCCGTTGGGCCCGACGACGACGGAGACCCCCGGGACGAAGTCGAGCTTCGTCCGGTCGGGGAAGGACTTGAAGCCCTTCAGCGTGATCGAGCGCAGGTGCATCAGAGCACTAGATCTCGAGCGCTTCCTCGATGACGGCGGCGTCGGCGGGATGCAGCGACTCCAGCGCGATCCGCGCGGCCTCCTGCTCGGCATGCTTCTTGGACCGCCCCACGCCGCGCCCGACCTCCTCGCCGTCGACCGACGCGACGACCTCGAACGTGCGGTCGTGTGGCGGGCCCGCCTCGCGGTCGACGCTGTACTCGACGATCGCCGCGCGGCGCGCGAGGCGCTCCTGCAGCGCGGACTTGAAGTCGACGGGGTGCGACAGCGCGTTGGTGATCTCCGGTTGGAAGGCCTCGACCACCGCGGCGGCCGTTCGCTCGTAGCCGTTGTGCAGGTAGCACGCGCCGATCACGGCCTCGATCACCGACGCCAGGACGCGCTCGGTCTCCACGAGCGCGTCGGCGCTCTGGCCGATGCCGGCGGGCGCCGAGGCGCGCAGCTGTTCGGGCACGCCGAGGCGCTCGGCAACGGCCCGGCAGGAGACGCCCGACACGCTCTGGGCGCGGATCTTCGTCAGCCGTCCTGCGCCGAAGCGCTCGGCCTCCAGCCGCGGGTAGAGGTGCGACGTGACCGCGAGGCTCAGCACGGAGTCGCCCAGGAAGGCCAGGCGCGAGTAGGAGTCGCTGCGGCGCTCGGTCCAAGAGGCGTGCGTGAAGACCTGCCGCTGCAGATGCTCGGGCAGCTCCTGGAGGAGTTCGGCGAGAAGTTTCAGGGCTCGGATGGCTCGTGGACGACGGCGTGCGCCAAGACGAAGTCGACGGCTTGGCCGACCGTGACGATCTTCGCAGCCTGCTCATCGGTCATCTTCACTCCGAAGGAGTCCTCGAGCTCCTGCACGAGCGTGTAGAGGTCCAGCGAGTCAGCCTCGAGGTCGACGCGGAAGTTCGTGCTGTCGTCGATCCGGGCGGGATCGACCTCGAGCTCGTCGACGAGGTGCGCCTGGACCATCGCGAAGACTTCGTCTCGGGTCATTGCGCAGACACGGTAGAGCCGCTCTCGGACAGCGCCGCGCCCGGCTTGCGCAGCGCAGCGGCGCGATCGAGCGCCTCGTGCGTGCGCCCGGTGATGTCGCCGTTGACGCCGCGCGCGGCGAGCAGGATCGCGTGCGCGAAGCCACGGCTCGTGAAGCGCCCGTGGCCGACGACGCCGATCTTGCGCAGGCCGAGCAGGTAGGCGCCGCCGGCGGTCTCGGGCGAGATCTCGTCGCGAAATGCCTGCAGCGCCGGGCGCATGAGCAGCCCCCCGGCCTTGGCCCGCTGGCTGGAGACCGCCGTCTCCTTGAGCAGGGCGATCATCTTGTCC
>DASYVZ010000097.1:0-9205 GCA_035936515.1 Solirubrobacteraceae bacterium
GGCCATCGGCGTCCTCGGGACGCTCGCGATCATCGTGCTCGACGCGTGCGTGCGCGACGCGCCGACGCCGCAGGGCGACGACCTGATCTACGCGCGGATGGCCGACGACCCCACCGCCCCGCACACGTTCGTCTTCGCCTACCGCGTCGCGGTGCCGTGGCACGTCCATGTCCTGCCGTTCGACCACGGCTTCTCGTTCAGCGCCATCGCCTGGCTGTGCTCGGGCGCGGCGGGCGCCGCGCTGTTCTTGCTGCTCGAGCGCCTCGCCATCTCGCGGCGAGTGTCCGTGCCGCTGGCGTTCGTGCTCGTGCTGTCGCCGCCGCTGCTCGTCGCCAGCCTGCGCCAGGGCTACAACCCCGATCCCCTCACCGTCCTGGTGATGGTCACCGGCACGCTGTTCATCGTCGAGCGCCGCCCGGTCCCGCTCGCTCTCACGATGCTCGTGGGCGCGCTCAATCGCGAGTCGGCGCTGTTTCTCGCGCCGCTGGCGTACGCGGTGTGGGCGCAGCGACCGCTGGACCGCGCGGCGCTGGCGCGCGTGTTGGCCGTGGCTGCGCCGGCCGTGGCCGCGTTCTGCGCGCTGCGGCTCACGATCCCGACCGTTGGTCGCGAGCTCGTGCCCGGCTACGGCGCCTCGCTGATCGGCGGGCGCATCGAGGTGCTCGGCGACGGGCTGCGCGCGTTCTTCGACGTCGAGGCGCGCCGGCTGGCGCTCATCTACGGCCCGCTCTGGCTGCTCGCGCCGCTCGCGCTGCGCGACTTCTGGTTTGCCCGCCGCGGGCTCGTGCTCGCCCCGCTGTGCCTCGTCGCGATGACGTTCGCGCTGGACTGGGGTCGCGTCGCCTTCATCGCGGCGCCCGTCGTCTACGCCGCGGCGGCGTGGACGCTGCAGCAGCGCCCCCGCCTGCTGGCGCCGGCGCTGGTGCTCTGCGCGCTGATGATCGCCGCCTACGCGGGGTACATGCAGTTCGTCGGGACCCAGAACATCATCGATGCCGGGCCGCCGCCGTATCCGCTGCGCTGACGCTCGTCGCTATCGCCGGTAGGCGCCCACGGGATAGCCGGACTGACCCTCCCAGGTGAGGTTCCAGCGCCGGCCCTTGCGCCAGTTCGCCTTGACCGTGAAGTAGCCACGCGAGTTCGTCTTGACGGTCCGCAGCTTGCGGAACGACCGGCCGCGGTCGGCGTACGTGATCGTCGCCGTCGTCGCGCCGGTGGCGGGGCGTACGTGGCCCCAGATCGAGACCTTCGAGCCCGTTCGCTTCACGGCCAGCGGCAGGCGAAACGCCCGCAGCGATGGCTTGGCCTTGCCGTTGGCGAAGCGCAGACCCGACTCGAAGCCGCCGTACTGGTTGCGCCCGGTCGGCTCGCTGTCGGTCAGCAGGTACTGCGAGAACGCGACGACGCGGGAATTGCTCCAGGCGATGCGCTCGGAGATCGCGCGGTACTGGACCTGCTTGGCGAGCGAGACGCCCTGCTGCTTGTCCGGCGTCGACTGGATGCCGAACTCCGTCAGGTAGATCGGCAGGCGCTTGGTCAGCGCACCGGCCCTGTGCGCGCGATTGAGCGCGTTCGTCAGGCGCGAGAGGACGCCGATCGTCACGTCGTCCTTCTGCGGTGGCTTGAAGAACGGGCCCTGGCGCGTGGTGTAGGCGTGGTGCGCGTAGCCGTCCGGCGACAGCGCCTCGCACTTCGAGCGCTTCTTGTACTTCGAGTTCAAGCAGAGCATCCCGCGCAGGAAGCGCAGCGGAGCGACGACGTTGCTGTTGCCGCGCGGCGAGGTCTCGGCGATGAGGATCGTGTCGTCGCCCTGGCCGGACTTGCGCAGCCCGCGGACGCCGGCCTGGAACAGGCCGCGATAGATCGCGGGCGAGACCGCCCGGCCGCCGCGGGCGTACTGCGGGCGCAGGAACTGCGGCTGGTTGGGCTCGTTCCAGATCGCCCAGGTGTCGACCTGGTCGCCGAACTTGCGCCCGACCGCGGTGGCGAACGCCGCGAACGCCCCGCGGCTCGGCCGCGTCAGGTTGTCGCGCCTGGCGCGCGTCGCCCACTTGGGCACGGGTCCGGAGATCGTCATGAGCACCGACCAGCCGCGCGCCTTGAGCGCGGCCATCAGCGGCTCGTACTGGCCCCAGTCGTAGGCCTCGGGGTCGGACGGCTCGAAGTCCGGGCGCTGTGACCTGTTCGCGCCGGGCGCGACGGACTGCCAGGTGAGGATGACGCGCACCGAGCGCACGCCGAAGGAATCGAGCTCCTCCAGCGCGCCGGCGCGCAGATCGGGGTTCATGAGGTCGCGCGGCGCCTCGAAGGTCATCGACTGCGTACGCGAGGCGCCGGCGGGCTGGACGAGCACCAGCGCGAGCAGGATCGTGAGGGGAAGAAGGAGTCGGCGCATTGAGGACTGCAACCAGCGTAGTGGGGCAAGGTTGCGCCGACCGTCCGCTGGGGCGGGTCGTGCGCCCCCGCGGCGCGAAGCCTTAGCGTGCTCTCAACATCGAGCGCCGGCCTTCTTCTCGGCCATCTTCTGCTTGCCGGTCTCGACGTGCTCGTTGAGCTTGCCGCGGGCATGCTCGATCTTCTCGCGCCTCTTGGGATCGTTGGCAAACGTCTTCGCCTTGTCGACGAGATCCTTGCTGAGCTTGTTCATTAGAGACATGGCGCCACGCGGCTTCGGCGAGGGCGTGGTCGCCCTCGCCGAGCGTGCCGAGCGCGAGGCGCTCGTGAGGACTAGGCGGCCTTCGGGCCGTCCTCGCCGTAGAGCGGCTTGTCGCCCTCTTCCTCGCCGTAGGTCGGGTTCGTCTTGTCGATCGGGTCCTCGTGCGGCGTCGTCGGCGGCGTGCCGGCCGCACCTTCCTCGCCGTAGGCCGGCGTGTCGGCCGGTCCTGGCTCACCGTACGTCGCGGTCTCGGCGGCGCCGGTGGCGCCGGTGGCCGGCTGCGCGTGGGAGGTGTCGGGCTCGCCGTACTGCGGCGTGTCCGCCGGGCCTGGCTCACCGTACGTCGGCGCCGCGGCACCGTTGCCGGCCTCGCCGTCCTTGGCCTTCTTCTCGGCCATCTTCTGCTTGGCGGTGTCGACGTGCCCGCTGAACTTGGTGCGCGCCTCGTCGATCTTCTCGCGCGTCTTGGGGTCGTTGGCAATCGACTTCGCCTTGTCGACGAGATCCTTGCCCTGTGGTGACTTCGCGAGCTGGCTGAGTCTGTTCATTAGGGACATGTCACTCAAGGTACCTCCTACGGTCGTCCTCTATGCGCCGTCTCAACTCCGCGCCGCGTCCGGCGGAGACCGCGCGCGCCGCGCGCCGCTCGTCGAGGGCGACGCCGCCCGCCGCGGCCAGCTCGAGCAGCTCCTGGCGCTCCTGGCCCTCGCGGGCGCTGCGCAGAAACAGCCAGCCGAACAGGCAGATCGTGAGGATCGATCCCTCGACCATCATGATCGAGCCGGCGATCACCTGGTCGGTGTGCGGCGAGATGTCGTGCGCCCGCTCGCCCGGCGCGTAGACATCGAAGAAGACGTCGTTGCTCCAGACGAACACGTTGGCGAGCACCGTCGACGTCAGCCGCACGACGACGATGTAGATGAGCTTGGCGAAGTTGTTGAACCACGCCGGCTTGGGCAGCGGGCCGAGCAGCGCCATCCACATGTTGATGCCCAGGCCCACGAACAGCATGTGCTGTAGCGCGTGGACGACCTCGTCGTTCACCGCGGCCTCGTGCGGCCCGGCGAGGTGCCAGAAGAAGAGGTCGGCCGCCCAGAGCACGAATGCGGCGACCGGGTGGGCGAGGTGGCGCAGCCAGCCGAGCGCCGCCGTGCGCAGCAGCGGCGCCAGCAGCGGCCCGGTCAGCCCGAGCACGAGCAGCAGCGCGCCGATGTCGGCGATCAGCAGGTGCTCGGCCATGTGCGCCGCGAACAGCTCGTCGGCGAGGACGCCCAGCGGCGAGATCAAGGTCAGGACGATGAGCGCGAGGCCGCTGAGAAAGCACGCCTGGCGCCACGGCGCCACCGCCTTGCCGTTCGCGGCGAGGCGCCGCGCGCGGACGAGGTACATGACGCCGAACGCGAGCGCCGGCGCGAGCTGCAACGGCTCGATGGCGACGAGGGCGGTGGCTGGGGGCGTCATCCGCCGCCAAGGCTACGCCCAGGCGGTTTGCCGCCGGACCGCCTGACCGCCTGACCTGCCGGTGCGGCGTTGCGCGAAGCCATGCCGACACCATCGGCCTCTTCGCGCGGCCGCCGCTGCCGAACAGCATCATTGAGAGGACGTCTTCGACGCAGGCGCTCGCGCGCAAGCGATCGAGCACATGAAGGAGTGACACCTCGTGGTTGTTGCGATGGCGCGGCGTCGATGCTTCAGCCATGTCATGAACGAACGACCCCGCGCGCCGGGTGTACCGCCGATGTGTCAGTCGTTCATGCCGCCAAACTCGCGATCCGGCGCAGCTCGTCGAGCGTCGCGCCGCTGGCCCCCGGATCCTTCCGCCCGACTGAGCTCTCGGCAGCTGCTGCAGGCGCGCTGCTGCGTCACGTCGCGCTGATCGACGACAGCGCCCACCTCGTCGACGCCGCCGCACGCAAGGCGCCGCCGTAGCACTCGCGACGAGACGCACCACCGGGTGGCGACGATCGCCGACGAGGCTGAGGCAGCCTCAAAGCCGGCCGCGCCTACGCCCCCGCCGCGATCATCAGCACCCCGGCCAGCGCGACGACGACGCCCGCGCGCTGTACGCCCTGCACGCGCTCGCCGAGCAGCAGCGCCGCGAGCATGACCGTCACGACCGGATACAGCGAGCTGGCGACCGACACGCTCGACAACTCGCCGATCGTGGACGCGTGGTTGTAGAACGCGTTGGCGCCGAGGTCGAGCAGGCCGATGCCGCCGAGTGCGGCGAGCGCGCGCAGGCCGGGACGCACGGCGCCGCCGCGGCCGAGCGCGAGCAGCGCGATGACGGCCGCGATCGGAAATCCCGTGACGCGCGAGAGCAGCAGCGTCCAGGCCACGTCGCCTCGCGAGCCGATCTCGGCGAGCACGAAGTAGGAGCCGAAGCCCAGCCCCGCGAGGATCGCCAGCGCGATGCTGAGCCGCTGCTCGCGCGGCCCGACCGGCCCGCCGGGCGCCTCGCGCGAGGCCAGCACGACGCCCACCACCGCGAGCGCGAGCCCCGCGGAGCGCACGAGGCCCGGTCGATCGCCGCCGAGCAGCCCCACGATCACCGGCAGCGCGACCCCGGTCGCGGAGATCGGCGCGACGATGCTCATCGTCCCGATCGAGAGGGCGGTGTAGAAGGCTCCCAGCGCCATGATCCCGACGAGCCCGGCGCCGAGTGCCGCCAGCACGTAGGACGACGACGGCGGAGCCTCGCCCCGGGCGCCCACGAAGACCGCCATCACGAGTAGCGAGGCGAGATACATCACCGCGAGGACCACCGGCACGGCGTAGGAACGGCTCTTGAAGCCGCCGAGGTAGTCCGACAGCCCCCACAGCAGCGACGAGCCCAGCGCGAACGCGATCGCGACCATCCGCGGGCCCTACTACGCCATCGTCATCGAGCGGTACGCTGAGTCAGCGCTTGGCGCGCCCGTAGAAAAGCCGCAGGCCCCGGAACAGGGCCTTCGAGACGGCCGGGCGGTACGGGAACATGTAGACGTCGTTCTTGAGGTGCAGGCGGCTGATGAAGATCGACTGCTGCTTGGTGAACTTGCGGATCCCGGCGGCGCCATGCCGGACTCCCAGTCCCGAGGCCTTCCAGCCGCCCATCGGCAGCTCGACGGCGACGTAGTTCAGCAGGGCGTCGTTGACGCACACCGCACCGGCCTGCATGCGCCGCGCCAGCCGCTCACCGCGCTTGCGGTCGCCGCTGAAGACCGCGCCGCCGAGGCCGTAGGCCGAGTCGTTGGCAAGCTCGAGCGCCTGCTCGGCGTCGGGCACCTTCATGATCGGAAGCGTCGGGCCGAAGGTCTCCTCGGTCATTGCCTTCATCGTGTGGTCGACATCGACGAGGACCGTCGGCTCATAGAACATGCCCTCGCCGGGCCGCCGCCGGCCGCCCGTCAGCGCGCGTGCCCCCTTGGCGACCGCGTCGCGCACGTGCTCCTCGACGATCTCCATCTGCCGCGGGAGCGTCATCGCGCCGACCTCGACGGTCGCGGGGCCGGTCGACTCGCCCTGGCGCAGCACGCCCACCTTGTCGACGACCTTCTGCACGAACTCGTCGTAGACGGGCTCCTCGACGTAGACGCGCTCGATCGAGATGCAGGTCTGGCCGCCGTTGAGCATGGAGTAGTAGACCGCGAGGTTCGCGGCGCGCTCGAGGTCGGCGTCGGAGAGCACGATCATCGGGTCCTTCCCGCCGAGCTCCAGCGCGACCGGCGTGAGCGTCCGCGCCGCGCGCTCCATGATTTTCTTCCCGGTCTCGGTGGAGCCGGTGAACATGATCATGTCGACCTCGTCGACGAGCGCGGCGCCGGTCGCGCCGCGGCCGGTGGCGACCTGGAAGACGCCGTCGGGCAGCCCGCTCTCGGCGAGCCCCTCGGCGAGCAGCAGCGAGGTCAGCGGCGTGATCTCCGACGGCTTGAGGATCACGCTGTTGCCGGCGAGCATCGCCGGGATGCAATCGCCGAAGGAGTTCGTGAGCGGGTAGTTCCAGGGGCCGATGACGCCGATCAGCCCGAGCGGCTCGTAGCGCACGACGAGCTTCTTGCCGAGGACGGCGAGCGTCGTCGCGCGGATCTTCTCGTCGTCGAGGAACTTCTCGGCGTGCTTGGCCCAGAACGCGATCGCCCCACCGGCGTAGTTGATCTCCGCCATGTAGGCGTCTTCGTAGGTCTTGCCGGTCTCCGACACGATCGTCGCGACGATCCGGTCGGCGTTGTCCATGACCCACTTCTGCATGCGCTTCATGACGCGCACGCGGCCCGCGAAGCCGAGCGCCTGCCAGCCGACCTGCGCCGAGCGGCCGACCGCGGCGAGTTCTGCGACCTGCTCGGCCGAGAGGTCGGCGACGTGCGCGATGATCTCGCCGGTCGCCGGGTTCGCGACGGGGATCTCCGGGACGGGCGTCCGATCCTGGCCGTTCGTGCTCTGGGCGATCGTTGTGTCAGCGCTGGCCATCGCTCTGAAGCTCCCTCGCGTCTCGACGTCCCGTCAAACCCTAGCCGCTCCGTCCGCCCGTCAGGCGATGACGCCCGCCGCCGTGAGCGCGAGCACCACCGCGCCGAGCGCGACGCGGTAGGCGACGAACACGGCGGTGGTGTGCGTCGTCAGGAAGCGCAGCAGGAAGGCGATCGAGACGTAGCCGCTGATGAACGCCAGCAGCGTCGCCACCGCCGTCGGCGCGATGCCGACACCGCCCTCGGCGCTGCCCGAGACGACGTCGCGCAGCTCGTAGGCGCCGCTGAGCACGACCGCCGGGATCGACAGCAGAAACGAGAAGCGCGCCGCGGCGACGCGGTCCAGGCCCAGGAACAGGCCCGCGGTGATCGTCGCGCCCGAGCGCGAGACGCCCGGGATCAGCGCCAGCGCCTGCGCGAAGCCGATGACGATCGCATCGCGCAGCGTGATGCTCGTCACGTCGCGGTCACGGCTCGACACCTTCTCGGCGGCAAGCAGCAGCAGCCCGAGCGCGATGAGCATCGTGCCGATCAGGTACAGGCTGCGGGCGCCGGTCTCGATCTGATGGGCGAAGGTGAAGCCGAAGATCACGATCGGGACGGTGCCCCAGATGAGATACCAGCCCAGGCGCACGTCGAGCTCCGAGCGGCGCGAGGCGTCACGCAGCGAGGCCAGCCAGGCCCGCACGATACGGATCAGGTCAGCCCAGAAGTACAGGACGACGGCCGCCATCGTCCCGAGCTGGATGACCGCCGTGAACGCGGCGCCAGGGTCCTCCCAGCCGGCCATCGCCGGGACGATCCGCAGGTGTCCGCTGCTGGAGATCGGCAAAAACTCGGTGAGCCCCTGGACGATTCCCAGGACGATGGCTTGGAGGAGGTCCAAGCCTCTCGGCGACGCTTAGTCGCCGAGGTCGATGTTCGCGATGTGGATCGGCTCGAGGGGGCGGTCGGCCCCCTTCGTCGGCATGTTCTCGATCCGGTCGATGACGTCCATGCCCTCGGTCACCTGCCCGAACACCGTGTGCTTGCCGTCGAGCCAGGGCGCCGCCTCGGCGGTGACGATGAAGAACTGCGAGCCGTTCGTGTTCGGCCCGGCGTTCGCCATCGCGAGCGCGCCGCGCACGAGCTTGTGCTCGTTGATCTCGTCGTCGAACGTGTAGCCGGGACCGCCGGTGCCGGTGCCCTGGGGGCAGCCGCCCTGGATCATGAAGTCCTTGATGACGCGGTGGAAGATCAGCCCGTCGTAGAAGCCATCTTTCGCGAGCTTCTTGAAGTTCGCCACCGTCTCGGGTGCGTCATCGTCGAAGAGCTCGAAGACGATGACGCCCTCGGTCGTTCTCATTGCAGCTGCTGACATGCGGCGGAGCTTAGCGCTCGGTCTGTCTAGGGCGTTCCCCGCAGCGTGACGTCGCCGATCGCGACCCGCGGATCGTTCGGATTGGCGGGCGTCGTGAAATACAGCAGCAGCAGCTGGACCTTCGCGCCGTCGCCCTTGCCCTTGAGCACGATCGGCTCGCCATCGACCAGCGATTTCTTGTCGGTCAGGTGGATCCAGCGCTTGTCGATCAGGTCCTGGGGCAGCTCCTTGGCGCTCTTGGCGCCGTAGACCTCGACCGTGAAGCCGTCGGTCGGCGTGGCCAGCCGCACCGAACGCAGCGCGTAGGGCTGGCCGAGGTTGATCACGATGCCGGCGCCGATCGGGTGGCCGTCGGCGGGCACCGTCACGTCCCAGACCGTCTCGGGATCGGAGTCGACCGCCAGTGCGGCGGGGCCGAACTCGGCGCCGGCGCGCTCGTTGGGGTCATAGGTCTGCGCGGCGTCCTTCTTCAGGGCGATCGTCACGGGCGCGTTCGCGATGGCCGGGCTCTTGGTGGCGCCTCCCGGCGAGCCGGTGCTGCCCGTGGAGCCGGTGCCGGCGCCCGCCTCGTCGTTCGCCGCCGTGCCGCCGTTCGTCGCGGCCGGCGGGCCCGGGGCGGGAATGATCGGCATGTTCTGCACGCCCGCCGGCGGCTTCGTCGTCGGGATGATCGGCGTCCCGGCCGTGGCCGGCGGGGTCGCCGGCGGCGTGACGCCGGGGCCGGTCGCGCCGGGCTGGATG
>DASYVZ010000098.1:0-2439 GCA_035936515.1 Solirubrobacteraceae bacterium
CATGGATCTCGACACCGCCGCGAGGACCGCGAAGCTCGGCCGCGACCAGCTCGCCTTCGGCCAGGCGCTGCTGGCGACCGGCGGCGGGATCCGCCGCCTCCAGGTGCAGGGCGGCATGCGCGACGCCATCCACTACATCCGTGCCCTCGGCAACGCCGACAAGCTTCGGCTCGAGCTGCCCGACGCCGACCGGATCGTCGTCGTCGGCGGCTCGTACATCGCGACCGAGGTCGCGGCATCGCTGCGCGTCCTCGGCAAGCACGTGACGCTCGTCATGCAGGAGACCCACCCGCTCGAGCGCGGCTTCGGCGCTGTCGTCGGGTGCTTCGCGCACGACCTGCTGGCCGAGCACGGCATCGAGATTGTGGCCGAAGCCGACGTGGTCGAGTTCGCCGGCGAGGGGGAGGACGACGCGCCCGTCAACGCAGTCGTCTGCGCGGACGGGCGCCGCATCGAGGCCGATCTGGTCGTCGTCGGCATCGGCGCCACCCCCGACGTGATGCTCGCCCGGAAGGCGAAGCTCGAGCTCGGCGAGACCGGCGGCGTCGCCTGCGATCGGACGCTGCGCACTTCGGCCGAGGCGATCTTCGCCGCCGGCGACATGTGCGAGTACGACAGCGTCGTGCACGGCCGGCGGCTGCGCATCGAGCACGAGGAGGTCGCCGCCGCGCAGGGCCGTCATGCCGCGCGGGCGATGCTCGGCTCCGACGAGCCCTACGTCGAGATCCCGTACTTCTGGTCCGACCTGGCCGACTGGGCGACGCTCGAGTACGTCGGCGCCGCTGCGGCCTGGGACGAGGAGATCGTCCGCGGCGATCCGGCCAGCGGCGCGTTCAGCGTCTTCTATGCGCAGGAGGCCCGGGTCGTGGGGGCGCTGGCGGTGGGCCGACCCGATGACCTGGACGTCGCGCGCGAGCTGATCGCCTCCGGCGGTCGCGTCGACGCGCTAGGTTGACGAGCGGGACGGATCCTCGTGCTGCACGGCGGCACGCCACCGAATCCGGATACCGCCTTACTTCGCGGTCGCCCCGCCGTTGCATCGGGAACGACGTTTCCCTCAAGGAGAAGACATGCCCAATCACGCACGGATGATCGCCACGTTGACCGCAGCCGGCGCGCTGCTCGCGCTGCCTGCCACCGGGCTCGCCGCCAAGGGCGCCAACAGCCCGGCCAACAAGGGCAAGGCCAAGTCCTGCGCGAAGATGCTGAAGGTCGGCTACCAGGTCGGCGGCACGCTTGTGAGCGTAGACGCGGGCGGCGTGACGTTGAAGATCACGTCAGCGAACGTGCACGCGCGCCGCGCGGGCGACCTTGCCGACCAGGACCTCACGAAGAAGGGCCTGCAGGTCAAGGGTGCGGAGGTCACCATCCCCGCCACCGACACCTTCACCCTGAGGCTCAACGAGTACGAGGGCGAGGACACGCCGTCCGTCGGCGACAAGGTCAAGGTCAGCGGCAAGGTCGCGGTGACGAAGAAGAAGTGCGCCGCCCCCGGCACGACGACCGCCGATCGCTACGCGACGCCCGACGTCAAGACGGTCACGATCACCGACCGCGATCCGGACGCGTAGCCGCCGCGCCGAACCGCAACGCGTGACTGCGACGGCCGCCCGCGGGCGGCCGTCGTTCGTTTCCGGCGGCGACCTCGGCCTCCCGCCGGCCCGAGCCTGCCGCGGCGCCGCGCGCCTAGACTGCGGCGGGTGGAGATCGTTTTCGACCAGCAGGGCCTCGTGCCCGTCATCGTGCAGGACTGGCGCAGCGGCGAGGTGCTGACGCTCGCCTACGCCAACGCCGAAGCCGTCCGCCGCACGCGCGAGAGCGGCGAACTGCACCTGTACAGTCGCTCGCGCGAGGAGCAGTGGCACAAGGGCGCCACGAGCGGCAACACGCAGGCGGTCCGGGCACTGCGGCTGGACTGCGACGGCGACGCGCTGCTGGCGCTCGTCGAGCCCGCCGGGCCGGCCTGCCACACCGGCGAGCGCACGTGCTTTCATCACGGCCAGCTGGAGCCGGCCGCGCCGCACGAGGCGCTGCCCGCGCTGGAGCGCACGCTGGTCCAGCGCGCCGTCGAGCGGCCGCAGGGCTCCTACACCGTCAAGCTGCTCGAGGACCCGCAACTCGTGGGGGAGAAGGTGCGCGAGGAGGCCGAGGAGGTTACGCGCGCGGTGCGCGAGGAGTCGGACGAGCGCGTCGACGACGAGGCCGCCGACGTCCTGTATCACCTCGCGGTCCTGCTGCGCGGCCGCGGGCGCTCGCTCGCCGACGCCCAGGACGTGCTCAATGGCCGTCGCGGCTGATCCGTCGCAGCCGGCGGGCGGCAGCGACTCGCTGCCCGTCGAGCCGTCGCTCGCCGAGGTGCGCGAGCTCGCCGGCGAGTTCAACCTCATTCCGCTGCGCCACTCGTTCATCGACGACACGGAGACGCCGGTCTCGGCATTC
>DASYVZ010000099.1:0-8247 GCA_035936515.1 Solirubrobacteraceae bacterium
GCCGTACGCGCGCCGCGTCGCGCTGCGCACCGGCCAGGTCGCCGCGATCACCTGATCGACGTGCGAGCGCCGCAATGCCGGCGGGCCCTTGATGAGCTCGAGGCGGTCGGGCATGAAGACGCAGACGAGCGGGCGCATCGCGACGTCGACGAGGCGCTCGACGAGCGCGCCGTCGGCCTGCAGGCGCTTCGCGTCGCCCGGCGTGAAGCCGACGGCCAGCGCGCGCGCGCGGCCCTCCGCGTCGCGCAGGTCGACCTCCACGCGCGTCGTGGTCGCGTCGAAGCGCACGACCTCGCGCTCGTTGGATGTCCGGCAGGACCGCCCCGTGCAGCCGAAGTACAGCGCCTCGAGAAGGTTCGTCTTGCCCGCGCCATTGCGTCCGTGGACGACCGTCAGGCCCGCGCCGAGCTCGACGTCGGCGCGCTCATAGCTACGAAAGTCGCGCAGGCGCAGGCACGTGACGAGCATCCGGCAGCAGGTGGTTTGGGGGCGGGTGGGCGGGGGTTGGATTACACGTTGAGCCTGATCGGCATGATCAGGTACAGAAAGCCGCTGTCGTCGGCGGACTCGATCAGGCCCGGCCGCAGCGGGCTGATGAGCTTGAGCACGAGGTCGCCGCCGTCGGCGCTCTCGAGGCCGTCGCGCAGGAACTCCGGATTGAAGCCGATCTCGAACGGTTCGCCGGCGAACGGCACCGGCAGCATCTCGCGCGCCTCGCCGACGTCGGGCGTCTGCGCGGACACCGTCAGCTCGCCCTCCTGAAACTGCAAGCGCAGCGGCGCGTTCTTCTGCGCCATGAGGCTGACGCGGCGCACGACGTCGGTCAACTCGCCCGCCGTCAGGGTCAGCTCGTGCTCGAAGGCGTCGGGCAGCAGCTGGCGATAGTTCGGGAACTGACCGTCGATCAGGCGCGACGACAGCACGTCGCCGCCGACCTCGAAGACGATCTGGTTGGAGCGCACCGAAGCGGTGAGCGTCTCCGCTTCGGTCCCCTGGGCGATGCGGGCCAGCTCCTGCAGTGCGCGGGCCGGCACGTTGGCCTCGAACCCGCCCTCCAGCGGAGCCTCGAGCCTGGTCTCCTTGACGCTCAGGCGGTAGGAGTCGGTGGCGACCATCCGCAGCTCGTCACCCGAGGCGGAGACGAGGATGCCGGTGAGGATCGGGCGTGTCTCGTCGCGCGAGGCCGAGCGTGCCACGCGGTTGATCGTCGCGACGAACGCCGCGGCCGGCACGGCGACGACGTTGTCGCCGCCGGGCTCGGGCAGCGGCGGGAAGTCCTCGGCGCGCAACGTGCGGATGTGGAACGTGGCGGCGCCGGAGACGACTTCGACGTCCTGCTCGGCGGGGCGCAGTTCGAACGTCGCCTCGGCGGCGGGCAGCGACCGCGCGACATCGAGGATGAGGCGCGCCGGCAACACGACCGTGCCCTCGCGCTCGACCTCGGCCTTGAGCGGAACGCGCAGCCCGACCTCCATGTCGGTGGCCCGCAGCTCCGCGCCGTCGGGCAACGCGCTGAGCTGGACGCCGGAGAGCGCCTGCACCGCGCTACGGGTGGAGGCGACACGGGAGACGACGGCGAGCTGCGCGAGCAGGTCCGTGCACGATGTCGAGAACTTCACGAGAGAGACCGGTTGGAGAAGGTGGGAGTCATAAGGCGTGTGGAGATGTGCACAACCGACGCGTTTTGACGCAGGATCCGGGCAGTCGCCGGACTGGGGACGGTGCAACGCTGTGCAGAGTGTGTCACTTGGCACGGTCGTCGCGGGGCTCGGCGAGGCGCCGTTGCAGATCATGCACAAGCGCCTGTGCGGCGGGGTCGGCGGCCAGGCGTTCGCCCGCCTTGCGACAGGCGTACATGACGGTCGTGTGGTTGCGCCCGCCGAACTGCTCGCCGATCGCCGGCAGTGACGCAGCGGTGTGCTGGCGTGCGAGGTACATGGCGACCTGGCGCGCCCAGGCGACGGTGCCGCCGCGCGCGCTCGACAGCAACTCCTCGCGCGTGACCCCGAAGGCGGCGCATGTGAGCTCCTGGACGCGGTCGATCGTCGGCGTCTCGCGCCGCGCGGCGGCGGACGGCGCCGGATAGAGGCCGCTGAGGACCTCGTCGGCGAGCGCCGCGTCGATCCGGCGGCCGGTGAGCGAGTGGTAGGCCACGACGCGGATCAGCGCGCCCTCGAGCGCCCGGGCGTTGGCGGTGATGCGGTGCGCGATCGCGTGCAGCGCCGCATCGTCGACGTGCTCGATCGCGTCGTGCTGGACGCGCTTGCGCAGGATCGTCAGGCGCGTGGCGAAGTCCGGCGCCTTGAGCTCGGCGACGAGGCCGGACTGGAAGCGCTCGAGCAGGCGGGCCTCGAGGGCGGCCATGTCGCCCGGCAGCCGATCGCACGTCAGGACGAGCTGGCTGCCCGTCTCGTAGAGCGCGTTGAAGGTGTGAAAGAACTCCTCTTCGGTCTTGACCTTGCGCTGTAGGAACTGGACGTCGTCGATGAGCAGGACGTCGGTGTCGCGGTAGCGCCCCTTGAACGCGTCGGTGCCCTGCGTCTGGACGGCGGCGATGAACTCGTTCGTGAAGCGCTCGGCGGTCGTCGAGCGCACGCGCAGCCCGCCGCCGTGCGCGCGGACGTAGTTGCCGATCGCGTGCAGCAGGTGTGTCTTGCCGAGGCCCGGCAGGCCGTAGAGGAAGAGCGGGTTGTAGGCCTGTCCCGGCATCTCCGCGACGGCGAGCGCGGCGGCGTGGGCGAAGCGGTTGGAGTCGCCGATGACGAACTGGTCGAAGGTGAGCTTGGGATGGAACTCGGGCTCGGCGGGGCGCAGGGGTGGCGCGTGCGCGACGGGCTGGTCGACGACGCACGCGTCGGGCGCCACGACGTCGACCGTCGTCCGCGGCCCGAGGACCGCCGCCGCGCACGTCTGCAGGACCCGCGCGAAGCGGTCGCCGACCCATGCGCGGATCTCGTCGGGGGCCGCGACGACGAGCGTCTCGCCGACGACCGCGCGCGGGCGCAGCGGCGCCAGCCAGATGTCGAAGGTCGAATCGGGCACCGCCTGTCGCAGCTGCGATTCGATCAGCGCCCAGTCACGGGCGAGCTGCGGGGTGGGACCAGGCGTGATCGACTCCTTTGGGAGGGGCTGCGGCGGGAACGGCGGAGGGCAGCGCGGACGGCCCGGACGGCGGCGAATATACCAACGCCTCGGTGCCGTTCCGCGGGCGTTTGCGCCAGAGGCCGCTCAGCGCGGGAAAAACCACCCAGCGCCGGTGGACCTGGCGCGGTTCGCTAGCATCGGCCGCCGCCGGCAACGGCGACGTTCCCGCCATGAAGCGCACCTACCAGCCCAAGAAGCGCAAGCGCGCACGCACCCACGGCTTTCGTCAGCGTATGCAGACGAAGTCCGGGCGCGTCATCCTCAAGCGCCGTCGCGCCAAGGGCCGCAAGAAGCTCACCGTCTGAGCGCCGCGGCCCGCGGGCCCGGCCCCCGAACGCTCTAGGCTCCTCTGCGTGGACGAGCCGATGCCTCGCGTTCCCAGCCGCCCCCGAGCGCGCCGCGCGCGCCTGTCGCGCAGCGCAGAGTTCGAACGCGCCTACCGCCAGGGCCGCTCGCACGGCAACCGGCACTTCGTCGTCTACGCGTTTGCGCGCAGTGGCGCCGACGAGCCGGCGCGGCTGGGCCTGTCGGTCTCACGCAAGGTCGGCGGCGCCGTCGATCGAAACCTCGTCAAGCGGCTGCTGCGCGAGGCCTTCGACGCCGAGGCGCAGCTCGTGCCGCCCGCGCACGACATCGTGGTGGTGGCGCGGCCGACGGCGCTGGAGCTCGCCCGGCGGGATGGCCTGGAGGGCGTGCGCGCGGCGTTGCGCGAGCTGCTCGAGCGGGCGGGGACGCCATGAAGCCCGCCGTGCGCGTCGTGCAGGCGCCGATCCTCGTCTACCGCCGCGTGATCTCGCCGGCCCTGCCGCGCCGCTGCAAGTACGAACCGACGTGCTCGGCCTACGCCGTCCAGGCGCTGCAGGAGTTCGGCATACTTCGCGGCCTGGTGCTGGCGTCGTGGCGCCTCCTGCGCTGCAACCCCTTCAGTCACGGGGGCTACGACCCCGTCGACGACCAGCGCCTGTTCTCGCCTCCGCCTCCCCCTCGCTGACCTCATGAGCTTTCTCGCCCTCATCGCGCCCCTGCAGTTCATCGTGGACGTGCTGGAGCCGGTCCTGGTCTTCATCCACGACACGTTCGGCGTCGGGTGGGGCATGTCGATCGTGCTGCTCACGGTGCTCGTACGCGCCGCGATGGCGCCGCTGACGGTCAAGCAGTTCAAGTCGATGCGCGCGATGGCCAGCGTCGCGCCCGAGCTGAAGAAGCTGCAGGCGAAGTACAAGGACGACAAGCAGCGCCAGCAGCAGGAGATCATGAAGTTCTACTCGGAGAACAAGATCAATCCCTTTGCGTCTTGTCTGCCGCTGCTGGCGCAGTTTCCGTTCTTCATCGGGCTGTTCTATTTGCTTCAAGGGCCGCTGCGAGGGCACATCTGCGGCGACGCCCCCGGTGTGATCCGAGGCGCCGATGGCAAGCTGCCGCCGTGCGGCGACGTCCCGAACCCGACCGGGGCCGAGCAGTTTCTCTTCGTCCCGGACCTGACGGCCGGGGCTACGGGTTGGGTCCTGGGCGCCCTGCTGGTCCTCTACGTCGCCTCGCAGTTGCTCTCCACGCTGCTGACGCCGACGACGCCCGACCGCAACCAGCAGATGCTCATGTACGGCCTGCCGCTCGTCTTCGCGATCTTCATCCTGTTCTACGAGTTCCCGGCCGGGCTGCTCGTGTACTGGATCACGACGAACCTCTGGACGGTTGGACAGGGCTATCTGCTGCGCAAGAAGCTCGGCCCGATCACGCCGGTGAAGCTCGGCGAGGAGGGCGCTCCGGCGGTCGCCGGTGCGGGCGCGGGCGCGGGCAAGGAAACGATGTTCTCGAAGCTCACGAGCGGGGCGATGGGGGCGAAATCCGCGCCTGCCCCGGCCGCTCCGGCGCGCAAGCCGAGCGGCCCGCCCCCGCGTTCGCCGCGCAAGAAGAAGAAGCGCTCGGGGCGGCGACGCTGATGGCCGATGATCCCGGCGCGGCCGTTCGCGAACTGCTCGAGCGCGTCGTCGCGGCGCTCGGCCTCGACGCGACGGTGGAGATCAGCGATGACGGCGAGACGATCGCCGGCATCGTCCACGGCGAGGACCTCGGGCTGTTCATCGGCCGCCACGGACAGACGATCGACGCCGTGCAGCATCTCGCCCAGCGTGTGTGCGGCGCCCGCGCGCAGCACGGCCGGCGCATCGTCGTCGACGCCGAGGGCTATCGCGAGCGGCGCGCGACGATCCTGCGCCGCCAGGCCGACCATGCCGCGCAGGACGCGCTGCGCCAGGGGCGGCCGGTGGCGCTGGACGCGATGACGGCAAGCGAGCGGCGCCTGGTGCACGAGTACCTGCGCGAGCACGGGTCTGTGCAGACGTACTCCGAAGGCGACGAGCCCGATCGCCATCTCGTCGTCGCACCGCTGAACTCGCCGTAGCCGCCGCGCTCATGCGGCCGGGGATCGGCGGTGTCGCTCGTCGGGATGTTTCACGTTTTTCTCGCCGGTGAAACACTGCCTGGTGTGTTGAGCGAGACCGAACGCGGGCTTGTGGCCGGCATCCTCATGAGCGAGGGGTCGTTCGGCGGCGACGGCAAGCAGCCACACATCATGCTGCGCAAGCACGTGCGCCACGAGACGCTCATGCGCTGGCTCGTCACCCGCTTTCCGCGCACGAAGCTCTACGGGCCCTATCACCACGCCGAGCGCTCGTACTTCCAGTGGGTCGCGCGCGGCCCGGCCCTCGTGGAGGACGTCCTGCCGCTGCTCGATCAGCTCATCGTGCCCGAGCTCGACGCCCACGCCGCCGGTCGGCTGGCGGACCTGCACGAGCGTTACGCGTCGTACATCGCGCGGGTGCGGGCGCGCAGCACGCCATGAACGTGCGCCGCCGCCTCGAGCAGCTCGCCGGCCGTCACGGCCTGACCCCCGCCGCGGTCGGCGCGCTCGAGCGCCTGCTCGAGCTGCTGCAGGGCGATCCCATGGCGCCCACGACCGTGCGCGATCCGGCCACGGCGGTCGACGCGCACGTCGCCGATGCGCTCGTCGCGCTCGAGCTCGATCGGGTGCGCAGCGCGCGCCGGATCGCCGACCTGGGTGCCGGCGCCGGCTTCCCGGGGCTCGTCCTGGCGGCGGCGCTGCCGGATGCGGAGGTCGCCCTCGTGGAGGCCAGCGGGCGCAAGTGTGCCTTCCTCGACCGCGTGGTCGCGGAGATGGGGCTGCGCAACGTCGTGACGGTCGCCGAGCGGGCGGAATCCTGGACGGGCGGGATCGGCAGCCGCGACCTCGTGACGGCGCGCGCGGTGGCTCGCCTCGCCGTGCTCGTCGAGTACGCGGCGCCGCTGCTGGCGCCCGAGGGCGCGCTGGTGGCGTGGAAGGGCCGCCGTGAGGGCGGCGAGGAGCGCGATGGGACGGCCGCCGCCGCCGCAACCGGGCTGGAGGCGGTCGAGGTACGGCCGGTGCAGCCGTGGGGCGGCGCCGAACATCTGCACCTGCACGTCTACGTGAAGGTTGCTTCGACCCCGAACCGCTACCCGCGTCGACCGGGAATGGCCAGCAAACGCCCACTACGAGCCTCGACCTGAGCGCTACGGCGGAACCTTCGACCCCGAACCGATCGCGCTCCGACCGTCCTCGGCGCTACCGTTGTGGCGTGGGGACCGTCTACGCGATTGCCAACCAGAAGGGCGGGGTCGGCAAGACGACGACGGCCGTCAACGTGGCCGCCTGCATTGCCGAGGCCGGCTTCGGGACGCTGCTCATCGACATCGACCCGCAGGCCAACGCCACGCTCGGGCTCGGCATCGCCAAGGAGACCGAGCCGAACGTCTACGACGTGCTGTCGGGACGCTGCACGCTCGACGACGCACTGGCGGACACCGCGATCGAGAACCTCCGGATCGTTCCGGCTCACCCGGACCTCGCCGCCGCCAACAGCGAGTTGCCGCGCGAGCCGGGCTCCGAGACGCGGCTGCGCGAGGCGCTGGCGGGTGCCCGCGACCGCTTTGACTACGTCCTGCTCGACTGCCCGCCGTCGCTCGGCCCGCTGACCGTCAACGCGCTCGTCGCCGCCGATCGCGTCATCGTGCCCGTGCAGACGGAGTACTTCGCGCTCGAGGGCCTCGCCGGCCTGCTCGACACGCTGGCGCTGATCCAGCGCGAGCTCAACCCGCGGCTGACGATCGCCGGGATGCTGCTGACGATGCACGACGGCCGCACGCGCCTGTCGCGTGATGTCGAGCGTGAGGTGCGCGAGCATTTCCCGGCGCTCGTCTTCGACACGGTCATCCCGCGCAACGTGCGCGTCGGTGAGGCGCCGAGCTACGGGCGCCCGGTGACGCACCACGATCCGCACTGCGTCGGCGCCGACGCGTATTTCGAGTTCGCCAAGGAGGTCGTGCGGGCCGGAGCTCGAACATGACGAGGTGGCGCTGCTCGCGAGGCAGAAGTTCGGCGACGAGATCGGGCGGGCCGGCATGAGCGCGCCGTCGCGCGGGATGGGCCGCGGCCTGGCGGAGATCCTGCGGGTCTCGGGCACGCCAGCGCCCAGCGGCGATGACCTGCGCAACGTGCCGGTCGAGCTGATCGTGTCCAACCCCAAGCAGCCGCGGCGGTCCTTCGACGAGGACGCGCTGCTCGCGCTGGCGGCATCGATGCGCGAGCGCGGGGTGCTGCAGCCGGTCCTCATCCGCCCCGTCGCCGGCGGCACCTATGAGCTGGTCGCCGGCGAGCGGCGCTGGCGCGCCGCCCAGCTCGCGGGCCTGGAGACGATCCCCGCGCTCGTCCGCGCCCGCGACGACGCCGAGTCGCTCGAGACCGCGCTCATCGAGAACATGGCGCGCGAGGACCTCAACCCCGTCGAGGAGGCGCGCGCCTGCGCGGCGCTCGTCGAGGAGCTCGGGCTGACGCGCGAGTCGGTAGGGCTGCGCGTCGGGCGCAGCCGCGTCGCGGTGACGAACCTCCTGCGCCTGCTCGACCTCCCCGACGAGGTGCTCGAGCTGCTCGAACGCCGCGACCTCTCCTCGGGCCATGGCCGCGCCCTGCTGCTGGCGAGCGATCATGCCGACCGGCGCCGTCTGGCGCGCTCCGCGGTCGCCGAGGGGTGGTCGGTCCGCACGCTCGAGGCGCGCGCCCGCGAGGCG
>DASYVZ010000100.1:0-3872 GCA_035936515.1 Solirubrobacteraceae bacterium
GCGCGGATCACGCCGCTGCTGATGTCGGC
The DNA here is from genome assembly GCA_035936515.1 of Solirubrobacteraceae bacterium. Classification (GTDB taxonomy): domain Bacteria; phylum Actinomycetota; class Thermoleophilia; order Solirubrobacterales; family Solirubrobacteraceae; genus CADCVQ01. Next base: position 30 of record DASYVZ010000100.1, read on the forward strand.
CTACGGCCTGACCGAGCGCGAGCGGGAGGTCACGCGCCGGATCCTTCGAGGTGACTCGACCGCCGACATCGCGGAGCGGCTCGTCGTCTCGCCGCACACGGTCCAGGAGCACCTCAAGAAGATCTTCGAGAAGACCGGCGTCCGCAGCCGGCGCGAGCTCGTCGGCAAGGTGTTCTTCGCTCACTACGAACCGCGATTCCGCGACAACGAGGGGCGCGCCCTCGATGGCGACCCGCTCCGGGGCGAGCCGTTCCCCGAGCAGTCCCCACGTCGCGGTTAGGAAGCGAGCGACAGTTTCAGCGGATGCATCCCGGCCGCCCACTGCGGCGTGGAGGAGACGCATTAGCCGAAGGTCGCGCTCGCTTTGCTTCTCCATGGCGATGCTGCGTGTCCCACGCGTCACGGCCGACGGTGAGCGCAGCACGTGCCGAACGAGAGCTCGTTCGCGTGGGATGCACGCCCGGCGGCCGGAGCGCGGCCGAGCCCGCCGAGCGTGCGGCATGCGTCACCTATGCGGCTACGGGCGCGTGCGCGGCCACCTCGATCGTCGCGCGCATGAATGCCGGCAGGTCGTCCGGCTTGCGCGACGATATGAGGTGCCCGTCGACGACGACCTCTGCGTCCTGCCACTCGGCTCCGGCGTTGCGCAGATCGTCTTGGATGGCGGGGTTGCCGGTCACCCGCCGGCCGGCGACGATGCCGGCGGAAGCCAGCACCCAGCCTGCGTGGCAGATGAACGCGATCGGCTTGCGCTGCTCGTCGAACTCGCGAACGAGCGAGCGCAGGCCATCGTCGAGTCGCAGCTTGTCGGGGCCGTAGCCACCCGCGATCACGAGGATGTCAAGGTCGTCAGCCGACAGATCGCCGGCGGCACGCTCGGTCGTGATCTCGTCGCCTCGCTTCCCGGGCAGCGTCGCATCGCCTTCAGCGCCGATGATCTGCACGGTGGCGCCCGCCTCCCGCAGCCGGTACAACGGATACAGCGCCTCGATCTCCTCATACAACGGACCGACGGCCACCGCCGCGCGCTTGCCCTCAAGCGCCAAGTCGTGTTCGTGATGGGTCATCTGGCTCCCTTCGTGGCTATCAGCCTGTGCATTCCCGCTCGTCGCCGGCCCCGAACGTCCCCCGGGCAGCGCCCGGGCCGGCCCGCCGGTGCGCGGCACGAGCGTCCTACCGCGTTGGGCCGCCAAGCGTGCGTGCAGGGAGCGCTCCGACGGCCGATTCGCGGAGCGCTCTCCCCCGCGCTCAGTCGGTGCTGCCGGCGCGGACGATCCACTGGCAGCGCCGCCCCGTGCCGGGCGCGATCTGATCGAAGTCCGTGTCGCCGTGATGAGGGGGAATCGTGGAAATCATCGGATGGATCGCTTTCGGCCTGACCGCCGCACGAGCGCTCACGCGTACGCGTCTGCGCGTGCGCAGAACTTTTCTGTTGGTGGCACGGCCCAAGGGTATGCCAGGAATGCTCCCGCGTTCGGCGGGATGACTCAAGGAGGTCGTGATGAGCGAGATTTCATCCCCCAGCGCTGCGGGGCGATCCGGCGAACCGCACGAGGGCTCCTCGGGGGCAGGGGCCCGGCGCGGCAGCGAGTCGCTTGACTCAGGGCACGGCTCGACGACGATCGCCGACTCGGTCGTCACCAAGATCGCGAGCATCGCCGCCCGAGAGGTGCCCGGGGTGCACGATCTCGGCGGTGGCACGGCACGCGCGATCGGCGGGTTCGCTCGCAGTGTCGGCGTCGGTGACGAGCGCATGCAGGGCGTCGATGTGGAGGTGGGTGAGCGCGAGGCAGCGGTCGACCTCACGGTCGTGGTCGAGTACGGCGAGTCGATCCCGCGGATCGCCACGGCTCTGCGCGAAAACATCACCCGCCGCATCGAGGGCATGGCTGGCCTGACGGTCACCGAGGTCAACATCGCCATCAGCGATCTGTACTTCCCCGGCGACGAAACACCGGCTGAGCCGGCGCGCGTGGAGTAGCACGGCCCGGAGCCTGCGCCGTGTCACCTGCTGTTCCGACCGCCGGCGCGCGGGCCGTGCCCGTGTCCTCGCCTGCGGAGGTTCCCGCGTCGGCGTCGCTGCGGCTGCGTCTGGCGGCGCTCGCGCGTGCGGCGGCGCTCGGGACGCCTAGTGTCGTCGGGCTCGACGCCGGGCGGGCGGGCATTCGGATGACGGCCAGTGGGGGGCTGCGCGTCGACGGCGTCGTGTGCGCGGCGCTGCCGGACGGGCGCTACCAGGCGTCAATCCACCTCGTCGTCGCGATGGTGCCGCTGCGTCCTCTGGCTGACGCCGTGCGGGCGCAGGTGCAGCGCGACGTCACGAGCGCGGGCCTTGCGGACCGACTGGGTCCGGTGGACATTGCGGTGGAGAAGATCAGCACGGCAGGGGAGATCGGCCCGTGATCGTCTTGCTGCGCGGCCTGCTGCGGCTGCTCGGGTTTCTGCTGCTGATCACCCTCGCGCTCCTCGGTTTGGGCTTCGCGCTGGCGGCGCTGCTCGGCGACAGCCTCGGCATACGGTTTGAACGCTCAGGAGTCGGCGCCTGGCTTGACCGGTTGGAAGGCAGTGGAACGCAGGCGCTGGAGGCGCTGATCGGCGGCGGCATGATCGTGCTGGGGCTGCTGCTGCTGATCGGCGCGCTCGCGCCGCGCCGCGAGCGACGTGCGGTGCTCGAGGAGTCTGAGCAGGGAACGCTTGACGCCCGACGCCGCGTGCTGAGCCAGATGTTCACTGCGCTCGCGGAGCGAGCCCGCGGCGTCACCCATGCCCACGCGAAGCTGCGACTGAGCCGGCGGCCGCGCCGCGGACGGCTGGTGTTGCGTGCCGAGCGTCCGCGCGCGGCGCAGAGCGGCGCCGTTCAGGAGGCCGTGCGGTCCGAGGTTCGCGAACTGGGGGACGCCTTCGGCCTGAAGATCCGTGTTCAGACTCCGCTGGGCCGACGCGGCCGACGGGTGCAGTGATGCTGCGCCAGCGCATCCGCACGCGCACCTCACCGCTCGCGTTCATCCAGCGGCTGCTGGAGCTCGTCCTCGCGCTGGCCCTGATCTGGTACGGCCTCATCCTCGCGGGCTTGGCGCTCGACGTGATCGGCGGCGGTGACGCCGACCGCTACAGCGGCTACCGCACGGCCTACGACTTCGCCGAGGACCTGCTGGCCGCGCGCGCGTCGGACACGGCGCGGCTGATCGCCGGGGTCGCCGGGCTGATCGCCTTCCTGCTATTTCTCACGGTCGCCTACAAACAGCTGCCGCGCCCCTACCTGGCCCGCAGTGAGGTTGAGCTCGAGGACGGCGCCTCTGGCGTGGTGACCGTCGCGCCGCGCGCCGTGGAGCGGATGGCCGAAGGGATCGCGCTCGAGCATCCCGCGGTGGTCGCGGCCTCTGGCCGTTTTGGAACCGATGACCTGGCGGTCCTGCTCGAGGTGCGCCGCGCGCGCGACCTGTCCCACACGCTGCGAGCTGTCCAGCAGCGCATCATCAGCGGCCTTGAGCGCCACGGGCTGCCCGCCGTCCCCGTCAACGTGACCCTGACCGGCTACGACCGTTCACGCAAGAGGGAGCTGAACTGACATGACAACAAGACAATTCGCCGCCCTGCTCGGCTTTCTCTTCGCGGCCGCGTGGATCGGCTTCGGTTTCGGCGAGGCGATCCTCTGCCTGGTCGGCGCTGGCGTGTTCGCCGGGCTGGTCTACGCCGCTGAGGCATTCCTCAGTGGCGACATCGACCTTGGCGACATGCAGAGCCGCGCGCGCTCCGCCGCGCCCCAGAGCAGCACTCGGCCTGCGCGCTCTCGCTGACGCGGCCGGGACGGGCTCGAGACGCTCGCAGCAGATGGGTCCGTTG
>DASYVZ010000101.1:0-6133 GCA_035936515.1 Solirubrobacteraceae bacterium
GATGCCGCGGCTGAACGTCTCCAACGACTTCTTCATCCGCACCACCGACCCGCGGCACGTCGAGCGCGTGCAGGCGGTGATGCAGCGCATCCACGACAACGGCCACGCCTATCGCGGCACCTACAGCGGCTGGTACTGCCCGCGCTGCGCGGACTTCAAGACCGATGCCGAGGCCGGCGACGACAACCTCTGCCCGATCCACAAGACGCCGCTGACACGCGAGAAGGAGGACAACTACTTCTTTCGCCTCTCGGCCTTCCAGGACGACCTGCTCAGGCTGCTTGACGAGCAGCCGGAGTTCGTCATGCCGCGCCACCGCTACAACGAGGCGCGCTCGTTCATCGAGTCCGGCCTGCAGGACGTGTCGCTGAGCCGCTCGACGTTCACCTGGGGCGTGCCGGTCCCGTGGGACGAGCAGCACGTCTTCTACGTCTGGTTCGACGCGCTGCTGAACTACTACTCTGCGCTGTCGTACGCCAAGGAGGGCGAGGATCTCACCGACCGCTTCTGGCCGGCGCAGTTTCACTTCATCGGCAAGGACATCCTGAAGTTCCACACGGTCTTCTGGCCGGCGATGCTGCTGGCCGCCGGGCTGCCGCTGCCCGAGCACGTCTTCGTCCACGGCTTCCTGCTCATCGGCAAGGACAAGATGGGCAAGTCGGCCGGCAACGCGATCGACCCGTTTGCGATCATCGACGAGTACGGCGCGGACGCGCTGCGCTTCTACCTCATGCGCGAGGTGTCCTTCGGCCAGGACGGCGCGGTGTCGGAGGAGGGCTTTCGCGCGCGCTACGAGTCCGAGCTCGCCAACGACCTCGGCAACCTCGCCAGCCGCACCGTCGCGATGGTCCACCGCTACCGCGAGGGCGTCGTGCCCGAGGCCGAGCTCGATCCGGCGCTCGCGGCCGAGGTCGACGGCCTGGCGGGCGAAGTCTGTGCGCATCTGGACCGCGCCGATCTGAGCAGCGCCGGCGACGCGATCTGGCTGCGCGTGCGGCGCCTGAACCGCTACGTCGAAGAGCGCGCGCCGTGGACGCTCGCCAAGGATCCCGAGCGCGCCGGCGAGCTCGACAGCGTGCTCGCCTCGCTCGCCGAGGCGCTGCGCGTCGTGGCTGTCCTCCTGCACCCGTGGATCCCGGAGAGCTCGGCCAAGCTGCTGCAGGCGCTGGGCGCGCCCCAGCTCGAGCTCACGGGGGCGCGCGTGCAGGCCGGTCGGCTGGCTGCGATCGCCAAGCTCGAGCAGCTCTTCCCGAAGCACTAGTCGCACGCGTGATCGACAGCCACACCCACCTGCACGTCTGCAAGCCCGACGACAGCGAGCTCGTGGCGGCGGCCGTCGACGCGGGCGTCGAGCGAATGCTCACCGTCGGCACGAACGCTGCGACGTGCCGCGCGGCGCTGCTGACCGCCGAGCGCTTCCCGCAGGTCTTCGCCGCCGTCGGGCGCCATCCCAACGAGGCGACCGGCTTCGACGACGCCGACCTCGCCGAGCTGAGCGCGCTGGCCGAGCATCCGCGCTGCGTGGCGATCGGCGAGAGCGGCCTGGACTTCTATCGTGACTACGCGCCGCGCGCCGACCAGGAACGGGCGTTCGCGGCCCACATCGAGCTGGCCCGAAGCAGCGAAAAGCCGCTCGTCATCCACACCCGTGCCGCCGATGAAGAGACGATCGACACGTTGCGCGAGCAGGCCGCCGGCCTCGACGTGATCCTGCACTGCTTCTCGATGGCGCAGCGCCTGGACGAGTGCGTGGAGCGGGGCTGGTGGATCTCGTTCGCCGGCAACGTCACGTACCCGAAGGCGCAGGATCTCGCCGCCGCGGCCGCGCGCGTGCCCGCCGAGCGCCTGCTCGTGGAGACCGACGCGCCCTACCTGACACCCCAGGTCGTGCGCAAGGAGCGCAACCAGCCGGCCTACGTCGTGCACACCGCGCGCTTCGTCGCCGAGCGGCGCGGGATGCAGTACGAGGAGCTCGAGCAGCTCGTCACGCGCAACGCCGCCGCGCTCTTTCGGTGGTGAGCGGCGGCGATCCGGTGGGGCCTCGGCGGGCGGCGGCGCAGCCGAGCCTGCGCCGGATGCGGGAGTTCGGGGTGCGGCCCAAGCGCGACCTCGGGCAGAACTTCCTCATCGACTCGAACATCCTCGGCGTGATCGCGCGCGAGGCCCGGCTCGAGCCCGCCGACGTCGTGCTCGAGATCGGCGGCGGCCTCGGGGTGCTCTCGGAGTACCTCGCGCCGCGCGTCGCGCACGTGCACGTCGTCGAGCTCGACCGCGCGCTCGAGCCGGCGCTGCGCGATGCCGTCGATCGGTTCGCCAACGTCACGCTGCACTTCGCCGACGCGATGAAGCTCGACCTGCGCGCGCTGGGGCCGGCGCCGACGAAGGTGGTCGCCAACCTCCCCTACGGCATCGCGGCCGGCGCGATCCTGCGCACGATCGAGGAGCTCGACGGCGTGCGGCGCTGGGTCGGGATGGTCCAGAAGGAGGTCGGCGAGCGCTTCGCCGCCGCCCCCGGGACGAGCGCGTACGGGCTGCCGTCGGTGCTCGCCCAGCTCGCCTGCGACGTGCAGGTTCTGCGGCCGGTCTCGCGCTCGGTGTTCTCGCCGGCGCCGAACGTCGACTCGGTGCTCGTCGGCCTCGAGCGCACCGGCCCGGCACCCGCGCCCGATCTACGCGACCTCGTGGCCGCCGCGTTCGCGCACCGCCGCAAGGCGCTGGCGGGCTCGCTCGCACTCGCGGCGGGCGCCCCCGGCGACATCCGTGCCCGCGCGCGCGGGGCACTCGCCGACCTCGGCCATCCGCCCGACGTGCGCGCCGAGCGCCTGTCGCCACAGGACTTTCGCGCGCTGCGCGATAGCTTGCGCGCATGACGGTCCTGACAACGGTGGCTCGAGCGAAGATCAACCTCTGCCTGTTCGTCGGGCCCAAGCGCGGCGACGGGCGCCACGAGGTCGTCACGCTGATGGACACGCTGGACCTCTGCGACGAGGTGCGGATGCAGACAGATCCGCCGGGCGTCGTCGAGGACGAGGTCGTCTGCCTCGGCGTCGAGGGGCCGAACCTCGCGGCCGACGCGCTGCGTGCCTTCCGCGGGCGCACCGGGTGGGGCGGTGCACCCGTGCGGATCGAGATCGACAAGCGCATCCCGGTTGGCGGCGGGATGGCCGGCGGCTCCGCCGATGCCGCCGCCGCGCTGCGCCTCGCGGCGAAGGCGTCCGGGCTCGGCGACCGGCGCCTGCTCGAGGAGATCGCTGGGACGCTCGGCGCCGACGTGCCCAGCCAGGTCCGCGGCGGGCTCGTGCTCGCGACCGGCACGGGCAGCCGGCTGCGGCCGCTCAGCCTGAGTCTCGCCTACAGCGTCGTCGTCGTTCGCAGCGACGAGGGGCTGTCGGCCGCCGACGTCTACGCGGAGGCCGACCGGCTCGGCCTGCCCCGCGAGACACTCGATCTCGCTCGCGCGCTGACGCGTACGCAGGCCGCTTTGTCGTCCGAGACGATCCTCGAGCACCTCCACAACGACCTGCAGGACGCCGCGCGCTCGCTCTGCCCGGCGATCGACCGCGCGCTCGAGGCGGTGCTCGCAGCAGGCGCCGACCACGCCCTCGTCTCCGGATCCGGGCCGACCGTCCTCGGGGTGTTCGCCGGTGCGGGGCACCGCGAACGCGCCCGCCGCGTCTGCGACTCGCTCGCCGACGAGGGCTGGACGCCGGAGCCGCTGCTCAGCCGGCCGTCAGGGCCGATCGTGCGCGCGTGATGAGTCGGGCGATAGCTCGTCCTGGATCTAGGGCACAATCTGCGACGTGACGAACGGCGCCGTGACCATCCTGATCGCCGGCACCTGCGGGGTGTTGGCCATCGCCGCCTTCGTGTGGTTCATCGCCTGGCCCGCTTGTAACGCGTACAGCAATGTGTGGGAGCGCATCGCCGCCGGTTTCCTCAGCCTGTACGTCCTCGCGGCTCTTCTCCTGGTGGGCGCGGCCGGCGGAGCGGCCTTCGCGTACTACTGGGATCGCATCGCTGCGTAGCCTGTGAGCATGGCGACTTCCGCCGAACGATCGGGCGGACTGGATCTCGCCGCGCTCGACGCGATCACCGAGGCGGTCGAATCGGGCGCCGGGCTGCCCGACGTCGTTCGCGCCGCGTCGCGGGCGCTGGACGCGAGCCTCGTGCTGCTGGATCGCAGCGGGTCGGTGCTCGCCGTCGCGGCGCGCTCGCCGGCCGACGAACGCTCGCTGCTCGAGGGCGCGGCCGGCGTCGAATCGATCGAGCTGCGCGTTGCCGACATGCCCGTCGGCCAGCTGCGCATGCGCGCCCGGGCGCAGCCGGGGCCGGCGCTCGTGCGCCTCGTCATGACGCTCGTCGCCTCCGAGGTCGAGCGCGTCCGCGCGCCGGCGCGCGCCTCGCAGGAGGCGAGCACCGCGTTTCTGCGCGCGATCCTCACGCGCGAGATCACCGATGGCGCCGAGATCCTCGACCGCGCAACGGACCTCGGCGTCGACCTCGTCTCCGGCGGCTCGATCCTGGTCGCTCGCGCCCACGCTCATGTGCCGGTCGAGGAGGGCTGGCGCCCGCGCGTGCTGGCGACGGTCGAGCGGGGTGCGCGCGCCGTCGTATCCACCGCGATTGCCGCTCCGGCCGAGCGCGAGACGACGGCGGCAGAGGTCATCGTGCTCGTGCCCGGCAGCGACGACAGCGTCGCCAAGCGCGCCGCCGACGGAATCCTGCGCGAGCTGCAGGCCGCCCTGCCGGGGCACTCGTTCGCAATCGGGCGCAGCCGCGTGGCGCTCGATCCGCTGGACCTGCACCGCGCCGGCAACGAGGCGCTGCTGGCCGTCAACGTCGCCGAGGGCGATGAGGAGCGCCCACTGCTGGCCTTCGAGCAGACCGGCGCCTACCGGCTGCTGCTGTCGGCGATGAGCGAGGATCCCGCCGAGCTGCAGCGCTTCTACGCCGAGACCGTCGAGCCGCTCGTGGCCTACGACGAGCAGTACGAGACCGACCTCGTGCGGACCGTCGAGGCCTTCCTCGAGAACGATGGCAACGTCGCCGGCACCGCGCAGAAGCTCTTCACGCACCGCCACACGATCCGCTACCGGCTGGAGCGCGTGCGCGAGCTGTCGGGTCTCGACGTCGGCTCGACCGATGGCCGCGAGAAGCTCTCGCTCGGCCTGAAGGCGATGCGCGTGCTCGGCGTGGCGGCCCCGGGCGGTCCCGCGACGGAGCCCGGGACGGGCGCCGGACGCGTGCCGAAGCGGTAGCTGCGCGCGCGGCGCCGATCAAGCGGATCCCGCCGGACGGCCGCAAACGAACTACGATGCCGCGCTTGACCGGCGACGACCTGAAGATCGGAATCCTCACGGGCTCGGGCACCTACGCGCTGCCCGGGATCGAAGCCGACGGTGAGCCGGAGCTCGTCCACACGCGCTACGGCTCGGCGCCGGTCACGACCGGACGCTTCGCAGGCGTCGACGTGCTGCACATCTCGCGCCACCGCCCCGGCCACGAGCTGCTGTCGAGCATGGTCACCCACCAGGCGAACATCGGCGCGCTGAAGGACCGCGGCGTCGATGCGATCCTGTCGGTCACCGTCTGCGGTGCGCTGGACGCGAACATCTCGCTGGGCAGCCTGGTCGTGTTCGACGACCTGCACTTCCTCGCCAACCGCCTGCCCGACGGCTCGATCTGCACGCTGCACACCGACCCTGGAGAGAAGGGGCGCGGGCACTGGATCTACGAGCGCCCCTTCTCCCAGCACCTGCGCGAGGCGCTGCTGGCGGGTGCCGCGGCCGCCGAGCGGTACGTGGTCGACGGGGGCTGCTACGGCCATGTCGACGGTCCCCGCTTCAACACGAAGACCGAGATCAGGATGCTGCAGAACTGCGGCGTCACCGTCGTCAGCCAGACGGCGGGGCCCGAGACCGTGCTCGCCGGGGAGGCCGGGATCCCGTACGCCCTGCTCGGCTACGCGACCGACTACGCCAACGGCGTGAAGGCCGAGTGGACGCCCGTCGAGGAGCTCATCCGCCTGATCGAGGCCAGCGGCGCGACCTTCGCGGCGACGCTCGCCGCCGCCGTCCCGAAGATCGAGCGCGACAAGCTCGAGCCGGTCGGCACGTTCTTTCGGTTCGACTGA
>DASYVZ010000102.1:0-2870 GCA_035936515.1 Solirubrobacteraceae bacterium
GTCGCCGGGCTGCGGCGACGACGGCGGCGTTGAGTAGTTGGAGAAGCTCATGGGTTCGTCCTGGGTCCTTTCTCTTCAATCAGACAAGCCTGCGAAACCAGTGCAGCGACAGCAGCGCACCCGTCGCGAGCAGCGCGAGGGCGCCGCCGCTGAACGCGGCCGTGATCTCGCGCTTCTCGTTGCGGTAGCCGATCCGCGAGCCGAGCTCGTCGTAGACGGCGCTCAGGTCCTTCGCCGTGTCGGCGGTGTACGCGCGCCCGCCGGAGATGCGCGCCACCTCGCGGCTCTCGACGGGGTCGGGGGGCACGGCTCGGGTCTCGGTCGTGCCGTCGCTGCGCGTGACCTGGATCGTGCCGGCCGCGGTGCCGAGGGTGACGGTGTAGATCGGGATCTTCAGGTCCTTCGCGCGCTGGGCGATCTGCGTCGGCGGCCGGCCGCGGACGGACGTTCCGTCCGACAGGAGGATGATCGCCGCCGGCACGCGCCGGCCCTCCTCGTCGGTCTGGCGCGCGAGCGCGCTGAGCGACAGCGCGAGCGCCTCGCCGGTCGCGGTCCCGCCGCTCGGCTCCAGCGCGGCGATCGCCTCGCGAACCGTGGCGCGATCGGTCGTCGGGCTCTCCACGAGCCGCGCGTTGTGGTTGAACGCGACGAGGCCGACGCGGACGGCGTCGGGCACCTGGGCGAGGAAGCGCTGCGCGGCGGCACGCGCGGCCTGCAGGCGCGTCGGCGGGACGTCGGTGGCCTGCATCGAGCCCGAGTAGTCCGTCGTGAGCATGATCGACGCCCGCTCGACCGGGACGGCGATCGTCGTCTGCGGCTTGGCCAGCGCGAAGATCAGGATCGTCAGCGCGAGCGCGTAGGCGACGAGCGGCACGTGGCGCCGCCAGCCAGGCGTGCGCGGCGCCACCGATGCCTGCAGGGCCGGCGTCACGAAGGCAGCGGCCGCCGCGCGGCGCGTGCGCTCGTGGCGCACGTACGCGACGAGCGCCAGCGGCACGACGAGGAGCGCGAGGAGGAAGAGCGGTTCTCCGAAGCTCATGCCGGAGTGATCGTCTACGGCCCGGCGGCGGACGGAGCGCTCGCGTTCTCCGGGCGCGTGCCGAGCGTCACCCGCACCGTCTGATCGCCTCCCGCGCGGCGCAGCTCGATGCCGATCCCGTCACCGGGGCGGCGGTTCGCGATGGCCGCGCTGATGTCCTCCGGCGCCCGGATCTCCCTGCCGGCCACGCGCGTGATCCGGTCGCCGATTCGCAGCCCGGCCTGGCCGGCGGGCCCGCCCACCACGACGTCGGCGACCTGCGCGCCCTGGCCGACGATGCTCGGCCGCGTGGAGATGCCGAGGTACGCGCGCTTGATCGACGTGCCGCTGCGCAGCCGCGGCACGACCTGGCGCACGGTGTTGGAGGGCACCGCGAAGCCGATGCCGACGCTGCCGCCGCCGGCACCCGTCGTGGCGATCTGGGAGGTGATGCCGATCACGCGGCCGGCGGCGTCGAGCAGCGGCCCGCCGGAGTTGCCGGGATTGATCGGCGCGTCGGTCTGGATGACCTTGTCGATCGAGAAGCCGTTCGGCGCCCTGATGTCGCGACCGACGCCGGAGACGATCCCAACGGTCGCGGTGCGATCGAGGCCGAGCGGGTAGCCGATCGCCACGGCGAGGTCGCCGACCTGCACGCTGTCGGAGTCCGCAAGCGGCAGCGGCTTCGCGTTGCCGGCGTCGGAGGGATCGACGCGCAGCACCGCGATGTCCGACGAGGCGTCGGTGCCGAGGACCTCGGCGTCGACGCCGGGGCCGTTGTCCTCGAAGCGCACCTGGACGTCCTTGGCGTCTCCGACGACATGCGCGTTCGTGACGATCGTGCCGTCGGCGCCGACCACGAAGCCCGTACCGCTGGCGAGCCCGGCGCCTTCTCGGCTTCTGACGAAGACGACGCTGGGGCTCGCGCTGGCGTAGACCTCGCGCACGGCGCGAGAGCGGGCGTCGGGCGCCACGCCGCCGGGTGCCGCCGGCAGAGCCGCCAGCGAGCCGGAGGAGGCGTCGTCGTCGAGCAGGAGCTTCGCGCCGAGGATCCCGGTCGCGAAGAGCACGCAGGCCAGCAGCGCGCCGAGCACCACGAGCGGCCACAGGCGGCGCGGCGGCGGCTCCGCCGCGGGCGGCTCGGACTCGACGTCCGGCGGCGGCTGCACCGCCGTGCGCGGGGCGAGCCAGTGGGTGTGCTCCTCCTCCTCGCGCGGGTCGGTCCACAGGCGCCCCGAGCCGGGGCGCTGCCCCTGCGGATGTTCGTCTGTCATGGGATCCAAGGTAGGAAGAGGATGTCAACGATGCCTAAGTTCGGCGCCGTGCTGCGTAAGACACGCGTAAGACCTCGATCAAGCTGGCGCAAAGGCCATCACTTCTACTCGGTGCCCGCCGGGGCACCGGACGAACGCCCGAGGCGAGCCCCAGTATTCGGAGCGCGGCTGCGGCTCGAAGCCCGCCTCTCGCAGCGCGGCCAGCGTCGCCTCGTAGTCGCCGGCGACCACCGCGACATGCCCCTTCGGCGCGACGACCGGCTCGTCGGCGTACAGCAGATGGATCTGTGTCGGCCCCGATTGCACCCACGTCGCGCGGGCGGCCAGCGCGGCGGGCGCTTCGACCTGCTCGAAGCCGAGCAGCGCCCAGAAGCGCACGCACGCGGCGACGTCGGCTTCGCGGACCTCGATGGCGACGTGCGCGATCACGACCCGGCACGTACCCGCGTTACGTTCTCGGCATGGATCGCGCGCTGCGCGGCGCCGCGGCGCGCCATCGGCAGCTCGCCGTCGGGCAGCTTGGCGAGGTAGTCGACGTCCTCGCGCAGGATCGCCGCCGCGCGCGGCCCGTCGAGCAC
>DASYVZ010000103.1:0-7534 GCA_035936515.1 Solirubrobacteraceae bacterium
TCGTCGATGAGGTAGGTGTTCACCCGGCCGATCCGAAACGGGGTCGGGATCGCCAGGCAGTGGATGCCGGCGTCCGCGGCGCAAGCGAGTGCCGCCGCGGCTTCGCTCATCCCGAGGACGCCCGTGCCCGCTCCGCGCGAGCTGCGCTCGAGCGCTGGCGCGCGGTCATGAGCGGATGATCGCGAGCACCTCGTCGCGCTGGCGCTCCATGTGCTCCCTGGAGACCAGCGACTCCAGGCAGAGGCGCATGAGCGGCTCGGTGTTCGAGGTGCGCACGTTGAAGTGCCAGGAGTCGTAATCGACCGAGACGCCGTCGAGGTGGTCGATCCTCGCGTCGTCGTAGCGCTGCTCGATCTGGGTGAGCTTGGCGTGCATGTCCTGCACCTCGGAGTTGATCTCGCCGGAGATGAAGTACTTCGAGTGGAAGCGCTCCAGCAGCTCGGACATCTTCTTGCCCTCGACGCTGAGCAGCTCGAGGATCAGCAGCGCCGGGATCGTGCCGCTGTCGGCGCAGTAGAAGTCGCGGAAGTAGTAATGGCCGGAGACCTCGCCGCCGAACATCGCGCCCTCGTCGCGCATGCGCGTCTTGAAGAACGCGTGCCCGACGCGGTTGGGATGCGCGGTCCCGCCGGCCGCGTGGACCGTGTCGGCGACGGCGCGGCTGGCGCGCACGTCGTAGAGGATCGCCTCCCCGGGGCTCTTGCGCAGCAGCGACTCGGCGAGCAGCGCCGTCAGGAAGTCGCCGTCGACGAACCCGCCGGCGTCGTCGATGAAGAAGCAGCGGTCGGCGTCGCCGTCCCACGCGATGCCCAGGTCGGCGCCCTCCTCGACGACCTTGCGCATGATGAACTCGCGGTTCTCGACCAGCAGCGGGTTGGGCTCGTGGTCGGGAAACTCGCCGTCGGGCGTCCAGTAGGCGGTAACGAGGTCGAGGCCGAGGCGCTCGAGCAGGGGGCCCACCATCGGCCCGGCCATCCCGTTGCCGCCGTCGACGACGACGCGCAGCGGCTTGACCGCGTCCGGGTCGATGAACTTCAGCGCGTCGGCGCGGAACTCGTCGTAGATCTCGACCTCCTCGACGCTGCCGTGGGCGCTTGACGCAGGCTTCTCCCCGAGCCCCGCCTCGATCATGCGGCGGACGTCCTGGATCCCGGCGTCGCCTGACAGGGCGATCGCGCCCTCGCGCACGAGCTTGGCGCCCGTGTAGGTCTTCGGGTTGTGCGAGGCGGTGCACATGAGGCCGCCGTCGAGCTCGCGCGAGCCGACGAGCCAGTAGAGCATCTCGCTGCCGACCTGGCCGGCGTCGACGACCGTCGCGCCCTCGCACGTCATGCCCTCGCGATAGCGCGCCGCGAGCTCGGGCGCGCTGAGGCGCATGTCGCGGCCGAGGCCGATCCGCAGCTCGCGCACCGGCTTGTCGCCGAGGTCGGAGAGGACGCGCGCGAACGCGCGGCCGACGGATTCGGCCACGTCGCCGTCGATCTCGTCGCCGTACAGGCCGCGGACGTCGTAGGCCTTGAAGATGTGCGCTGGAGCGGTGGTTGCCATCAGGTGGCGGATCGTAGTGAGGACGTGCTCGGGATAGCCCGCGGCAGCCGCGGGCATGCGGGCGATCGGCGCGCGCGCTCTACAATCGCGCCATGTCCGGCCACTCGAAATGGGCTTCGATCAAGCACAAGAAGGCCGTCGTGGACTCGCGCCGCGGCAAGCTGTTCACGAAGCTCGCCCGCGCGATCACGACCGCGGCGCGCGACGGCGGCGGCGAGCTCGAGGGCAACCCGGCGCTGCAGCTCGCCGTCCAGAAGGCGCGCGACGCCTCGATGCCGAAGGACAATATCGAGCGGGCGATCGCGAAGGGCACCGGCGCGGGCGCCGATGCGGCCGCGATCGAGGACGTCATGTACGAGGGCTACGCCCCCGGCGGCGTCGCGCTGCTCATCGAGGCGATGACCGAGAACCGCAACCGCACCGGGGCCGACGTGCGCCACCTGCTCTCCAAGCACGGCGGCAGCCTCGGCGAGCCCGGCTCGGTCTCATACCTGTTCGACAAGCGCGGGCTGATCCTCGTGGACGCCGATCGCTACGACGAGGACGACCTCATGCCGGCGATCGAGGCCGGTGCAGAGGACATCGCGGCCGAGGCCGGCATCTTCGAGATCACCACGGAGCCGACGGATCTCACCGCCGTGCGCGCAGCGCTCGAGGAGGCCGAGATCGAGCTGCAGTCCGCGGAGCTGGCATGGCTGCCGAAGGCGCGCGTGCCGGTCGCCGAGGACGACGCGGCGAAGCTCATGCGGCTCATCGACGCGCTCGAGGAGAACGACGACATCGACGCGGTCCACGCGAACTTCGACATCGACGCGGAAGTGCTGGAGCGGGTGGCGGGGTAGGCGACTTCGGCTTGCTGTCGAGGCGCGTGGGTCGGGCGTCGTGCTTAGCGTGGATGTCGGGAGGGGGTGCCCGGGGCGTTCCGCGAGTTCCTGGTCACCCCTCCCGACACCACGCGACCGCAGGGTGGGGCGGACGGTGGCCGCGGTCGCTGGTGTGGGCAGCGGGGTGGCGCTCCCTTGGGTCGCCTGGGTGGCCTGCGACGGCCGCGCCTCAGCGAGCGCTACCTCGCGCGCCGGCGGCGGATGACGATGTCGCCGATGATCGAGCCGGGTGGTCCGCCGGTGACGACGGTGATCGCCGGAAACCACCAGCCCCAGAGGCCGTCGAGAGCGCCCTTGGCGCAAAAGCCGACGAGCGCGATGAACAGCAGCCCGTGGGTCATCCCGATCGGGAACACGGGGATGTCGAGATCACCGAAGCGGTGCAGCAGCAGCGGGACGAGCAGGAGCGCGTCGACGATCGCGAGGACGAGGATGACGTTGAGCCGGCGCGTAATCTGATCGGGGTTCACGCGGCGGGAGCCTATTGGTCGTCGCCGCGCACGGCGCGGCACCGCCGCATGGGCCTCGCGCGGGAGGCATCCGACGCGCGGCGCAGAATGAGAGGCCATGATCGTCCTCGGCATCGATCCCGGCACCGCGAACACCGGCTACGGCGTCGTCGAACGTCGTGGCAGCCGCCTCTTCGCACTCGACGGCGGCGTCATCACCACCCGGCCTGAGGCTCCACCGCAGATGCGCCTGGCGAACATCCACCGCCGGGTCTGCGAGTTGCTCGACGAGCACAACGTCACGATCCTCTCGATGGAGGACGTCTACTTCGGGCGCAACGCGACGAGCGCCTTCGCCGTCGGCCAGGCCCGCGGCGTCGTGATGCTCGCCGCCGGCCAGCGGCGCCTGGCGTGTGTCTCCTACACCCCGCAGCAGATCAAGTACGCCGTGTGCGGCTCCGGCCGCGCGGAGAAGGATCAGGTCGCGCGGATGGTTCAGGTGCTGCTCAGCCTCGACTCGCCGCCACGCCCCGACCACGCGGCCGACGCGCTGGCGATCGCGATCTGCCACGCCAACGGTGCGCCGCACGCGGCGGCGGTCGCAGAGAGCGTCGTCGTGCCCGAGCCCCTCGACGTCGGCGAGATGCGCGTCTCGCGCGGACGGGGGACAGCGCCGGGCGAGCGAGGGTCGCGCGGCCAGTTCGGCGACAGCGGCGATCTTCCCGCGACGTCGCACGACGAATGATCGCGCTGCTGCGCGGCGAGGTCGCGGTCCGCCGTGCCGACCACGTCGTCGTCCTCGCCGGCGGCGTCGGCTACCGGCTTGCGGTCTCGGCGGAGACGCTGCGCCACGTGCCGGCCGTGGGCCATCCCGTGACGCTGCACAGCCATCTCGTCGTGCGCGACGACGCGCTCGCGCTCTACGGCTTCGTCCACGAGCAGGAGCGCGACCTCTTCCTCGCGTTGATCGGCGTGCAGTCGGTGGGCCCGAAGGTCGCGCTCGCCGTGCTGAGCGGGGGCACGCCGCGCGAGCTCATCACCGCATTGGCATCCGGCGACGTCGCCCGGCTGCAGGCCGTCCCCGGCATCGGCAAGCGCACCGCCGAGCGGATCGTCGTCGAGCTGCGCGAGAAGGTCGGCGGCGCGGCGCTCGACGACGAGGTCGTCATCACCCGCGCCGACAGCCCGTTGCGCGTCGCGCGGGACGGCCTGGTCGAGCTCGGCTTCAGCGTCGTCGAGGCCGACGAGGCGCTGCGCGACGCCGTAGGCGAGACGCCCGAGGAGCTCATCGCCGAAGGCCTGCGGACGGCCGGCGCCCGCGACTCGCGCAACCCGACGGCCGGGGCCGTCGGCGGCGAGTCGGTGAGCGACGGCCGGGCCGCGGCGTGACCTCCACCGCCCCGCGCATCCAGAGTCCCGTGCTACTCGAGGAGGATGAGCTCGACCGGTCGCTGCGCCCGCGCCGTCTCGAGGACTTCGTCGGCCAGTCGGCGCTGAAGGAGCAGCTCGCGATCGCGGTCGCCGCCGCGCGAGGGCGCGACGAGCCGCTGGACCACGTCCTGCTCGCCGGCCCGCCCGGGCTGGGCAAGACGACGCTGGCGCAGATCATCGCCGCTGAGCTCGGCGTGCCGTTCGTGCAGACGGCGGGGCCGACGCTCGAGCGCAAGGCCGACATCGCCGCCTTCCTCACGGCGCTGCAGCCGCGCAGCGTCTTCTTCGTCGACGAGATCCATCGGCTCCAGCGCGCGCTGGAGGAGACGTTCTATCCCGCGATGGAGGATCGCCAGCTGCCGATCACCGTCGGCCTCGGCGCCGGCGCGCGGATCGTGACGCTCGACCTGCCGCCGTTCACGCTCATCGGCGCGACGACGCGCACCGGCCTGCTGACGGCGCCGCTGCGCGACCGCTTCGGCCTGCAGCATCGCCTCGAGCACTACGGCATCGACGAGCTCGCCACGATCGTCGAACGCTCGGCACGGATCCTCGACGTGGCCCTCGAGCGCGAGGGAGCGCTGGCGATCGCCGGCCGCAGCCGCGGCACGCCGCGCGTTGCCAACCGCCTGCTCAAGCGGGTCCGCGACTACGCCGAGGTCCGCTGCGGCGGCGTAGTCTCGGTCGAGGCGGCCGATGCGGCGCTGGCGCTCATGGAGATCGACGACCTCGGCCTCGACCGGCTCGACCGCGAGCTGCTGCGCGCGCTGTGCGTGAAGTTCGAGGGCGGCCCGGTCGGCCTCTCCACGCTGGCCGTGACGGTGGGCGAGGAGCAGGACACGATCGAGGACGTCTACGAGCCCTACCTGCTGCAGTGCGGGCTGCTCAAGCGCACCCCGCGCGGCCGCGCGGCGACGAAGCGCGCCTACGAGCACATCGGCCTCAAGGCTCCGGCGACGGCGGCCGAGAGCCTGTTCTGAGCGCTGCCGGGCGTGCGGCGACGGCCGCGCGCCGCGGACGCCGCCTTCACCTGAGGTTAAGCGAGGCTTGACTAGGCTTAGCAGCGCAATGGCACATCTGTTCATCTGTCCGAACTGCGGCAACCGCAGTACGGAGACCGATCGCACCGCGGGCTTCTCGCGGCAGGCCAAGGGCTGCGCGAAATGCGGTTTCGGGTTTCTCTTCGAGTTGCTCGACGACTACTACCCGGCGCCCACCGCGGCGTTCTTCGTGTGCGACCAGGAGGGGCGCGTCATCGGTTGCGGCCGCGGCTCGTTCGAGCTGACGGGCCTCAACGACGAGCGCGTCATCGGCCGCAAGGCCAACGAGGTCCTCGGGCTGCGCTTCGAGGACGGCAGCGACCATGTCAGCACCGTGCTCGAGTGGGGCGTGCGCGCCCTGGGCAAGCGCGTCACGGTCAACGCGGAGGGCGATCTGCCGGCCGAGGCCACCGCCGACCTGTTTCCGGCCTACGACGACGACGGCGGACTGCTGCTCGTCCTCACGCCGGGCAAGTAACCTGCCGAGAAGACCTCTGTGAGCGATCGCCAGCGCAACTTCTTCGTCTTGCTGCTCGTCGCCGGGCTCCTGATCGCATCCGCGGTCGTGCTGGCGACGAAGCCGACGAAGCTCGGCCTCGACCTGCAGGGCGGCGTCGAGCTCGTCTACCAGGTCAAGGCCCGTGCAGGCCAGCCGCCGCCGACGCCCGACTCGATCACCCGCGCGATCGACGTGATGCGCGAGCGTGTCGACCAGCTCGGCGTCGCCGAGCCCGAGCTGCAGCAGTCCGGGAGCGACCAGATCAACGTCGCGCTGCCCGACGTCTCCAACCTGCAGGAGGCGATCAAGCAGGTCGGGACCGTCGCCCAGATGGCGTTCTATGACTGGGAGCCCAACGTCATCGGACCCGACGGCAAGCCCGCCCCGGAGGATCCCTCCGTGACCGGCGGGCAGGCCGCCGGCGATCCCTCCGCCGGGCTGCCGCTCTACGAGGCGCTGCTGCGCGCCGAGAAGCGCGAAGCGAAGATCGAGCCCGACAACTCGCGCGACGGCCCGCTCTACTACGCCGTCGACCGCGAGGCCAAGCGCGTCTTCGGGCTGGGCGAGACGTCGCGTGCCGAGGCGCTCGAAAACGTTCCTGCCGCCAGCCGCGAGAAGGCGGAGATCATCACCGTGCAGCCCGACACGGTGATCGTCCGCGCCCAGTCACCCGCGGACGAGCCGGAGCCGGACCGCTGGTTCGTTCTCAAGGACGACGTCGCGCTGCAGGGCAAGGAGATCAAGGACCCCGAGCAGAACTTCGATCAGGGCGCGGCCGGCTCGGGGCAGCCGATCGTGACGTTCAACTTCACCGACAAGGGCCGCCGGATCTGGGAGGAGGTCACGAAGCGCATCGCCGAGCGTGGTGCGGCCAGCGTCGGGATCCTGCAGACACGCGAGCAGGCGCTCCAGCACTTCGCGATCGTGCTCGACAACGAGCTCGTCTCGTCGCCGACGATCGACTTCCAGCAGTACCCCGAGGGGATCGACGGGCGCAACGGCTCGCAGATCGAGGGCGGCTTCACGATCCAGACCGCGCAGGAGCTCGCGAACATCCTCAAGACGGGTGCCCTGCCGGTGCAGCTGGAGCTCATCTCCAGCTCCCAGGTCTCGGCGACGCTCGGTCAGCAGGCGCTCAACCAGGGTTTGGCCGCGGGCATCGCGGGCTTCATCGTCGTCGCGCTGTTCCTGCTCGTCTTCTACCGGCTGCTCGGCGTCGTCGCCGTCGTCGCGCTGGCCGTCTACGGCGTCTACTTCTTCGCGCTCATCAAGGCGATCCCGGTGGTCCTCACGCTGCCCGGCATCGCCGGGCTGATCCTGACGCTGGGGGTGGCCGCTGACGCGAACATCGTGATCTTCGAGCGCGTCAAGGAGGAGATCCGCGCCGGAAGATCGATACCCGCCGGAATCGCCACCGGCTACAAGAAGGGCCTGACGGCGATCATCGACGCCAATGTCGTCATCGTGATGGTGGCGTTCATCCTGTTCGTGCTCGCGACCGCCGGCGTCCAGGGATTCGCGCTCACGCTGGGCCTCGGCGTCATCGTGTCGCTGTTCACCGCCGTGCTCGCGACGCAGGCGATCCTCGGCACGATGGCCAAGTCGCGCTGGCTGGGCAGGCCATCGGCGCTGGGCGCGGGCAAGCCGAAGGGCACGCGCCTGCGGCTGGACTACATGGGCTAC
>DASYVZ010000104.1:0-2897 GCA_035936515.1 Solirubrobacteraceae bacterium
CGCGAGATCGACGACGAGATCCGTCGTGTCGTCGAGGGCGCCCATCAGCGCGCGCGCGACATCCTCACCGAGCATCGCTCGGCGCTGGACGTCGTCTCCGAGATCCTCATCCGCCGCGAGACGATCGAGAAGGGCGAGTTCGAGGCGCTGCTGCTCGGCACCCCCGAGTCGGAGGTCTTCCCGGACGAGGCGCCGCAGCTTCCGCCGCCGCCGGCCTCGCTCGACAAGGGCCAGAAGGCCCCGCGCACGCTGCCCCGGCCCGGCCTGGCCGGTGGGGTCGAGGCGCGCGCCGACGAGCTGCGCAAGCCAGAGCTCTAGCCCGGTCGATCAGCGCAGGGTGCGTGGCGCGGCCGTTCGTGGTGGCGGCGTGATCGGACGGTCGCCGGCCGTACACCGAGCACCGGCGACCTGAGCGCCGGCACCACTGCGGCGGCGCCGCGCTAGCGTGCGGCGCAATGGCCGCCCCCGTTCCCGAGCCGGTCGTGATGGGCGTCGTCAACGTCACGCCGGACTCGTTCTCCGACGGCGGGGAGTGGCTCGACCCGGTTGCGGCGATCGCCCACGGGCACGCCCTCGTCGAGCAGGGGGCGGCGCTCCTCGACATCGGCGGCGAGTCGACGCGACCAGGCGCCGAGCCGGTCAGCGAGGCCGAGGAGCTGCGCCGCGTCGTGCCGGTGCTCGAAGGCCTCGCGCAGGCGCGCGCGCGGCTGTCGATCGACACGTCGAAGGCGGCGGTCGCGGCAGCGGCGATCGACGCGGGGGCGACGCTCGTCAACGACGTCACCGCGTTGCGCGGCGACGCGGAGATGGCGGCGCTCGTCGCCGAGCGGGGCTGCGACGTCTGCCTCATGCACATGCTCGGCGAGCCGCGCACGATGCAGCGCGACCCGCGCTACGGCGACGTCGTCGCCGACGTGCGGGCGTTCCTCGCCGAGCGGCTGGAGCACGCCGTCGCACAGGGGATCGCGCGCGAACGCGTCTGGCTGGACCCCGGCATCGGCTTCGGCAAGACGATCGATCACAACCTCGAGCTGCTCGCGCGGCTCGACGAGATCGTGGCGCTCGGCCGGCCGGTCGTCATCGGCACCTCGCGCAAGAGCTTCCTCGGCAAGATCACCGGTCGCGAGCCGGGCGATCGGGTGGCGGGCACGATCGCGACGAACGTCATCGCGCTGGTGCGCGGCGCAAGCGTCTTTCGCGTCCACGACGTCGCCGCCGCGCGTGATGCGCTGCTCGTCGCGGCTGCTACGTTGCGCGGGCGATGGCCCCCGCCGACGACGACCTCGACGACGTAGACGACGACTTCGACGACGACGACGACGGGATCCAGACGGTCGTCACGGTCGAGGTCAACGGGCTCTCGCTCTTCACCCACCACGGGATCACGGCGGCCGAGCGCGAGGTCGGCCAGCGGCTGATCCTCGACATCCGGCTCGAGCTCGGCGAGGCCGACGCGACCGTCACCGACCGACTCGAGGACACGATCGACTACGCGCGCGTGTGCGAGGTCGCCGCCCTCGTGGCGACGCAGCGCTCCGACAAGACGCTCGAGCGCCTCTGCACCGCGGTCGCCGATCGCCTGCTCAAGGACTTCGACGCCCAGGCGGTCTCCGTCAAGGCATCCAAGCCCGAGCCGCCGTTCGCGCTGCCGGTCGACGACGTCTCGGTCGAGGTCTGGCGCGAGCTCGGCGAGATCGACTGACGTCCCGCCGCCGATGGCGATCGGCCACCTTGGGCTGGGCTCCAACGTCGGCGACCGCCGCGCGCAGCTGCAGGCCGCGGTCGACGCGTTGCCGGCGCACGGCGTGCGCGTGCTCGCCAGCTCCTCGACCTACGACACCGATCCCGTCGGTGACATCCTCGACCAGCCGGAGTTCCTCAACGCCGGCCTGCGCGTCGAGACGGCGCTGAATCCCGACGCGCTGCTGGACGCCTGCAAGGCCGTCGAGCGCGAGCTTGGCCGCTCCGCGGGCGGCCCGCGCCACGGGCCGCGGCCGATCGACGTGGATGTGCTGCTGCTGGGCGACCTGCAGTACGCGACCGACCGGCTCACGCTGCCGCACGAGCAGGTCCTCACGCGGCGCTTCGTGCTCATCTCGCTGCTCGAGCTCGACTTCGCGCTGACCACCCCCGCGGGCACGCGTCTGGCCGACGCGCTCGCCGTCCTGCCGGTCGACGAGGACGTTCGCCGCGCCGGGCCACCGCTCGCCGTGCCGGAGGCGCCTGGGTAGCGTTCCGGACGTGCATGGAGTCGACAGCAGCGACGACCGACCGGTCGAACAACACGGCAGCGGGCGCCGCCGCACGGCCGCCGAGGAGGCGCGCACGCTGGTCTCGGCGGTGACGGTCGGCTACCTGGCGACGCTCGGCGAGAACGGGGACCCCTGGTGTTCGCTCGTCGTCTACGGCCCCGATCCCGACGGCAACCCGGTCCTGCTCGTCTCGACGATGGCCGAGCACGGGCGCAACCTCGCCGACGACCCCCGCGCGAGCCTCGCGGTCAACGACCCGGCCGCGCCGGGCGACCCGCTCGACCGGCCGCGGATCACGCTCGCCGGACGTGCCGTGCAGCCCGAGGGCGAAGCCGCCGGGGCGGCGCTCGACGCCCACGTCGCGGCGATCCCCGGCGCGCGCCTGTACGCCGGCTGGGAGGACTTCTCGCTGTGGATCCTCGAGGTCGAGCGCGTGCGCTGGGTGGGCGGGTTCGCGCAGATGGACACCATCAGCCGCGAGGACTACCGTGCCGCCGAGCCCGACCCGACGCAGCCGATCTCTGCCAAGGCCGTCGAGCACCTCAACAAGAGCCACGTCGACGGGCTGCTTGCGATCGCTCGCGAGCTGGGCGGCGCCCGCGGCGCGGTCTCGGCCGTCTGCACGGGCATCGACCGCTACGGGAT
>DASYVZ010000105.1:0-2089 GCA_035936515.1 Solirubrobacteraceae bacterium
CCGTTCATGACGCCGTGGTCGGTCAGCCCCAGCGCCGGCTGTCCGAACGCCGCGGCGCGCGCCGCGAGGGCATCGATCTTGCACGCTCCGTCGAGCAGCGAGTACTCGGAGTGGACGTGCAGGTGGGCGCAGGCGGGTGCGGTCACGAGCGGCTGAGAATAGGCGCCGCGGCGGCGGAACCCAGCGACGGCGCGCGTCTGTTCGCGCACATTGCGTGGTTGGTCTCGGGATGGCCCCGTCGATCGGACGACCTGATCATCTCGCGGCTGCTCGGGCCGCGTCGCGCGCGCCGATCTCGAGGGGTCGCCGAGTTTTCGTCTAGATGGAAGTGGAGTCGCGCCGGGCGGCCGCGACCGCGATGGTCGCCACCGCGGTCGCCACGCACGCCGCCGTCGCGACCCGACGCGACGGAAGCATCTGGCTGACGCGGCGGCGCGCGTACCAGCGCGCGCCCTGCCACACGACGAAACCGAGCATCTTGTAACCCATACGTCGGAGGCTACCCCGGCCTCGCGAACTCCCAACTACGAGTCGTCGTCGGCGGGGCCGGCGCCCGTCGGGTCGAGGTCCTCGCGCAGGCGGTAGGCCATCCGCGACTGCAGCGACCACAGCTCGATGAAGCCCGGGGAGGCCTGCTGGGAGAACAGCCCGCCCGACTCGCCGAAGGACGCGAGCGCCTGGTCGTAGACCGCATTGGGCGACGCGCGCGTGACGACGCGCGCCGACCCCTTGAACAGCTTGATGCCGATCGTCCCGGTGACCTGCTCGTTGACGCGTTGCATGAACGCGTCGAGGTCGCCGCGCAGCGGCTCCCACCACAGTCCGGCGTAGACGAGGTAGGCCCACTGGCGCTCGAGCGACGGCTTGAACTGGTTCTGGTGGATCGTGGCGACGAGCTTCTCGAGCTCCGCGTGCGCCGGCAGGATGATCGCCGCCGCCGGCACCTCGTAGATGTCGCGCACCTTCAGGCCGACGATGCGATCCTCGATGTGGTCGACGATCCCGACACCGTGACGGCAGCCGAGCTCCGCGACGCGCTCGAGCAGCGCGACGAGCCCCATGCGCTCGCCGTCGACGGCGACCGGCACGCCCTGTTCGAAGGAGATCTCGACGGTCTGCGGCTCGTCGGGCGCCTGCTCGGGCGGGGTGACGAGCTGGAAGACGTCGTCGTCGGGCGCGTGCGAGAGGTCCTCGATCCAGCGCCCCTCCGAGGAGCGCCCCCAGAGGTTGTCGTCGATCGAGTACGGCGTGACCTCGGTGCCGCCCTTGACGGGGATCCCGTGGCGGCGCGCGTACTCGATCTCCTCGTCGCGCCCCATCTGCCAGCCGCGCACGGGCGCGATGACCTTCAGCTCCGGGGCGAGCGTCGCGATCGTCGCCTCGATGCGCACCTGGTCGTTGCCCTTGCCCGTGCAGCCGTGGGCGATCGTGTCGCAGCCCGTGCGGCGGGCGTATTCGACGGCGAGCTTGGCGATGAGCGGGCGTCCGAGGGCGGTGAAGAGCGGATAGCCCCCGCCGTAGAGCGCGTTGGCCTTGATCGCCGGCAGGACGAAGTCGCGCGCGAACTCCTCGCGAGCGTCGACCGTGAAGCAGTCGACGGCGCCGATGCGCCGCGCCTTGCCCTCGATGACCTCGTAGTCCTCGCCCGGCTGGCCGAGGTTGACGGTCAGCGTGATGACCTCGGCCTCGTACTCGTCGGCGATCCATTTGAGCATGACGCTCGTGTCCAGGCCGCCGGAATACAGCAGCAGGACGCGGCCGACCTCGCTCGGCTCGGCGAGGTATGAGGCCGTTCGGGTGTGCGGCGTCTGGTTCGTGGTCTCGGCCATTGGGCGGGAAGCCTACGAGCCGCGCGTCGGCGGCGACTCGCGGGCACTTCTACAGGAGGGCCCGCAGCCGTTGCAGGACGTCTTCGACGTGCTCTTCGCCGATCGTCAGCGGCGGCAGCAGGCGCAGCGTCGCCGGCCCGGTGGCGTTGACGACGAGGCGCTGGTCGATCAGCGCGCGGCGCACGAGCTCCGGCACGCCGCCGTCGGCGAAGTCGCAGGCGAGCATGAGGCCGCGGCCGCGCACGGCGACGACGCCCGGC
>DASYVZ010000106.1:0-4492 GCA_035936515.1 Solirubrobacteraceae bacterium
GAACGGCGCAACGATCAGACTGCGGCTGATGAGGCGCCTCGCGACGTTCGCCGGCCTGCTCGCGGTCGCGCTCGCGGCGGCCGTTGCGCCCGCCGCCGCCAAGACCAAGGCCAAGGCGCCGACCGCCACGTCCACGCCGGCCAACGCCAAGCCGGCCAAGCGCAAGGGGACGCCCGTGTCGAGCCGGGGCCTCGAGACGATCCTCCAGGACGACGGGCTGCTGCTCTACCGCCCGCCGGCGGAGGTCGAGGCCGCCGTCGTCAAGATGCGCGAGCTGGGCATCGATCGCGTCCGCATCACCGCCAGCTGGTCGTCGCTGACGCGTGCGCCCGAGGAGGAGACCAAGCCCGCGGGCTTCGACGCCGCCGATCCCGGCGCCTACGAGCAGGCGCGCTGGGCGGGCTTGGACACCGCGATTCGCGCGATCCGCGCCGCCGGGTTGAAGGCGCTCGTCGACATCGGCTTCTGGGCGCCGCACTGGGCGACCGACGATCCGCCGGGACCGCGGGCACGCTCGAACATCGACCCGCAGGCCTATGCCGACTTCGCCACCGCCGTCGCGCTGCGCTACTCGGGCGCGTTCACGCCGCCGGCGGCCGGTCCCGCGCCTGCGCCGACCGAGGACGCCAGCCTGATCGCCGAGCTCATCCGGCCGGTCGTCCCGTTCCCGGTGCCCGATCCGCTCCCGCCGCCGCGCCGCGCCTCCGCGCCGGCTGCCCAGCCGGCTTCCGCCGGCGGGCCGCTGCCGAACGTCGACCGCTTCATCATCTGGAACGAGCCCAACCACCAGGGCCTGCTGCTGCCGCAGTGGAAGGCCGACGGTCGCACGCCCGCCAGCCCCGCCGTCTACCGGGCGATGCTGCGGGCCGGCTATGCCGCCGTGAAGGCCGCGCGACGCACCGCCACCGTGCTCATCGGCAACACGTCGAGCACCGGCGGCGTGCGCGGCCGAGGGCCGGTCCCGCCGCTGGAGTTCCTGCGCGAGCTGGCCTGCGTCGACGCGAAGTTCAAGCCGCGCTCCGGCGGCGACTGCGCCGGCTTCACGCAGCTGCCCGGCGACGGCTGGGCGCACCATCCGTACTCCCAGAACGAGCGTCCCGAGCGCGTCTCGGACCCCAAGAAGGAGCGCGGCGACCTGCGCATCGCCGACACGCCGGTGCTCGCCAAGACGCTTGACCGGCTTGTCAGGCTCGGCCGCCTCGCGCCCGGCAACCGCAACATCCACCTCACCGAGTTCGGCTACGAGACGAAGGGCATCCCGGGGCGGCCGCGCGTCAGCGAGACCCAGCAGGCGCGCTGGATGACCTGGGCGGAGCACATCGCCGACCGCGTGCCGCGGGTGCGCAGCTTCGCGCAGTTTCTGCTGCGCGACCAGCCGCCCGCCCCCGTGCGCGTCTCGCAGAGCGACAAGCGTCCCTTCGGCGAGTACTCGACCGGGCTGCTGAACATCGACGGCTCCGACAAGGTGATCGCGCGGACGTTCCTCGCCGGCCTGTTCGCCCAGCTGCAGCCCAGACGCAAGGTGCTCATCTACGGGCGCCTGCGGCTCGGCCCGGGCCGCAAGGTGGTCGCGCTGCAGCGTCAGGTCAAGGGCGGCTCCTGGACGCGCATCGCGCGCCTGTCGATCGACGGGCGCCATTCGTTCCAGCGCACGATCTCGCACCGGCGCGGCGCGTCCTATCGCATCACGTATCCGGACGCCGACGGCAAGCGCCGCACCGGGCTGGCGGTCAGGCCCGTCCGCGGCGCCCGCTGAGCCGCGCCGCCGGGTTGCTAGCATCACCGGCCGCATGCCTACGACTTCCCAGCTCGTCCGCAAGGGCCGCAAGGTGCCCAAGAAGAAGCTCGCCACCCCAGGTCTGAAGTCCGGCAAGGGGCGCAAGAAGAAGGTCGCTGCCCCGCAGCGGCGCGGCGTCTGCACGCGCGTCTACACGACGACGCCGAAGAAGCCGAACTCGGCGCTGCGCAAGGTCGCCCGGGTGAGGATCACCGGCTCGATCGAGGTCACCGCCTACATTCCCGGCGAGGGCCACAACCTTCAGGAGCACTCGGTCGTGCTCGTCCGCGGCGGTCGCGTCAAGGACCTGCCGGGTGTGCGCTACAAGGTCGTCCGCGGGACGCTCGACGCCGCCGGCGTGAGCGACCGCAAGAAGGCCCGCAGTTCATACGGCGTGAAGAAGAAGTAATGCCGCGCCGGTCTGCCGCCACGATCCGGCCGATCGAGCCGGACCCCCTTCATCGCTCGCGCATCGTCCAGCAGGTCATCAACCGCGTGATGCTCGACGGCAAGAAGTCGGTCGCCGAGAAGATCGTCTACGACGCTCTCGCGATCATCGGCGAGCGCACCGGCAAGGACCCGGTCGAGCAGCTCGAGCTGTCGATCAAGGCCCTGACCCCCGTGCTCGAGGTCCGCTCCCGCCGCGTCGGCGGCGCCACCTATCAGGTGCCGGTGGAGGTGCCTTCGCGCCGCGCCCGCACCCTTGCGGTGCGCTGGCTTGTCGAGTTCGCCCGCCACCGGCGCGAGCGCACCATGGCCCAGCGTCTGGCGAACGAGCTCATGGACGTCCAGTCCCAGCAGGGCGGCGCGTACAAGCGCAAGGACGACATCTACCGCATGGCCCAGGCCAACAAGGCCTTCGCCCACTACCGCTGGTAGATCCCGCGGCGCCGCCGCCTGGGCGGTTCTGACCGAGCCCAAGCGTCGGTGGCACTCGACGGCAGGTTCACCGCGGCGACGAAGGTCGCCCTGCAGAACGTTCAGAGCGCGCGCGGGCTGCCGCCGTCCGGCGAGACCGACGCCGCGGCGTGACAGGCGCTGCGCGCGGTGCCGTTGCGCCAGATGGACTGGACGGCCGTGAAGTAGCGGTCTCGGCGACGAGGCGATCGCCGGCTGGGGTGCACGCGCCTGGGTACGGCGCCATTCACGGTCGTGGCGGGCGGTCTGAACTCTCTTCCTCAATGGGTCGTTCACGCGCGCCGGCGCTGCCGGCGCCCTCGGAGTCACCGCGGCGCCTCGATCCCGCCCCCAACGCCAGCAGCCCCCCCGCCGCCACCAGCAGCACACCACCCGCCAGCTCCAGCCCCAAGCCGAGTCCCGCCCGCGCCCGCGCGTCCTCATACGCCAGCGACTCCGGCAGCCGCCCCGACCCCCGCGTGTCCGGCAGGTCCACCGCCAGCGCCACCACCAGCACGACGGAGCCCAGCGCGATCAACCCGACTCCTGCCGCCCGTCCCGCCGCGCGCAGCCCGTGCAGCGCAAGCGCGACCGCGAACAGCGCCACGAACAGCAGCGCGTAGCCGTGGTTCGCGCCGCCGGTCGTCCGGCGCTTGACGATCTCCAGCGGCCCGACGGTGACCTCGAAGACGGTCGTGAACTCCGCTGCGACGAGCAGCGCGACGGCGACGGCGGCGAACACCGCGGCGGCGCGCCGGAGGTTCACGAAACGCCCCGGCCGGTCCAGCACCCTTTGCTATAGTGGCGGATCGTTCCCCGGGCCGATGTGCTCATCCGCGGCCGCCCCGGGACGCAGTGCGCACCACGATGGATTTCTCGATTACATAGCGCGCCGGGCCTGATAACGATCAGACGCGTGCGCGGGCCCCAGGGGCCCGCTTTTTTTGGTCGAGACCAGACCCCAGAGACAAGAGACGACATGCCACGCACACACTCGCTCGAGAAGACCCGGAACATCGGGATCATGGCGCACATCGACGCCGGCAAGACGACCACCACCGAGCGCATCCTGTACTACACGGGGCGCACGTACAAGATCGGTGAGGTCCACGAGGGCGCCGCCACGATGGACTGGATGGAGCAGGAGCAGGAGCGCGGCATCACGATCACGTCGGCCGCGACGACCTGCGAGTGGCGCGACCATCGCATCAACATCATCGACACGCCGGGCCACGTCGACTTCACGGTCGAGGTCGAGCGCTCGCTGCGCGTGCTCGACGGGGCGATCGCGCTCTTCGACTCCGTCGCCGGCGTCGAGCCACAGTCGGAGACGGTCTGGCGCCAGGCCGACAAGTACGCCGTTCCGCGGATCGCGTTCATCAACAAGATGGACCGCATCGGCGCAGACTTCGAGGGCTCGCTGAAGACGATGGCGACCCGCCTGGGTGCCAACGCGGTGCCCGTGCAGATCCCGATCGGCGCCGAGTCCGAGTTCAAGGGCATCGTCGACCTGCTCGGAATGAAGGCGATCGTCTACAAGGACGACCTCGGCAAGGACCAGGACATCGTCGACATCCCCGCGGAGCTGGCCGACGTCGCCGACGAGGCGCGCGAGCGGCTGCTCAGCCAGCTCGCCGATCTCGACGACGACATCGCCGAGCTGTACCTCGCCGAGGAGAACGTTCCGACGGACATGATCAAGGCGGCGCTGCGCAAGGCGACGCTGTCGATCGCGATCACGCCGGTCTTCTGCGGCTCGGCCTTCAAGAACAAGGGCGTCCAGCCACTGCTCGACGCCGTGCTCGACTACCTCCCCTC
>DASYVZ010000107.1:0-2197 GCA_035936515.1 Solirubrobacteraceae bacterium
GCCTGGTGCAGCCCCTCGACGTACGCGGACGGCGAGCCCGCGCCGAGAGCGGCCTCAGCGGGCACGAGCGCGCCGAGCGCGGCGACGCCGACGGCGATGCCGGCCTGCCGGAACGTGTCGTTGACGCCGGCGGCAAGCCCGCTCTGCTCAGCCGGGACGGAGCCGAGGGCGACGGCGCTGACGGCCGGGTTGAACAGCCCCGTTCCGATCAGCGCGACGATCGACCCGGGCAGCACGACGTTCCAGGAGGAGCTCTCCCCCGCGAGCAGCATCAGGCCCATGCCGGCGGCCACGAGCACCAGCCCGACCGAGATCAGGATCCAGGGATGCACGCGGGTACCCAGCGTGGCGGTCGCGCCGGAGACGATGAACATGATCACGGTGCCGGGGATGTAGACGAGGCCCGCCTCGATCGCCGACAGGCCGAGGATCTGCTGCAGGTACAGCGTCACGTAGAGGAAGATCGCGAAGAACGAGCCCGAGATCGCGAACGCCGCGAGCTGCGCTCCGGTGAAGTCCGGTTGGCGAAACAGCCCGAGCGGGAACATCGGCTCGCGCACGCGACGCTCGATCGCGACGAAGAGGCCCAGCAGCACCGCGGCGCCGGCCAGCTCGAGCACGATCGCGGTGCTCGTCCAGCCCGCCTCGTTGCCGCGCAACACGCCGAGTACGAGCAGGAACAGACCGGCTGTGAGCGTCAGCTGCCCGGCCCAGTCGATGCGCCGCGGGCGCGGGTCGCGAGACTCCTCGACGCGCGTGAGCGTAACGGCGAGGCAGGCGACGCCGATCGGCAGGTTGATGAGGAAGATCCACTGCCAATCGAGGCCGCTGGTGAGCGCGCCGCCGACGGCCGGTCCGATCGCGAACGAGGCGCCGATCGTCGCGCCGTACGCCGCCAGGGCCTTCGTGCGCTCGACGGCGCCGGGGAACGCATGCGCGAGCAGCGCCAGCGAGACGGCGAACATGACCGCCGCTCCGACGCCCTGCACGGCCCGCGCGGCGTTCAGCGCATCGATTGTCGTGCTGAGCGCGCAGGCGAGCGGCGCAGACCACCGCCAGCGTCCAGCGTTGCGTTCTCATGTGAGCTCCAGAGTGAGGTGGGGACGGCATCTGGCGCGCGTTCCAACCCGAGGTCGGCGCCACGACCGGGGCAGCACCCAATTGGCTGTACGGCCAGCCACACCGCGCTCGCGCGCCGGAGGGCGAGGGCTGCTCCGGATGGATCGGCCGGCGGCGGAGCGCGCCGAGGCCAGGCACCGCGCCGAGCCGCCGGGGCGAGCCGCCCGGTCAGAACGCCCGAGCACCGCCGGATCCGGACGACGATTAACCTGCCGTGGATGCCCGCCTCTCCCCCTCGCAGCGCCCGCCGCTCGTGCCTCTCCGTTCCCGGCTCATCGGCCGCGATGCTCGCCAAGGCGCCCCTGCGCGGCGCCGACGAGGTCATCGTCGACCTCGAGGACGCCGTCGCCCCGTCCGCCAAGGACGAAGCCCGCGAGACGGTCGTCGCGGCGCTGCGCGAGCCGCAGTGGGAGGGGGTGCGTGCAAGCGTGCGCGTCAACGCGCCGCGCACGCCGTGGTGTCACTCGGACATCGCCGCGATGGCGTCCGCCGGGCGTGGACCGGACTCGATCATCGTGCCGAAGGTCGAGAGCCGCGGCGACCTCGAGTTCGTCGACCGCCTGCTCGACGGCGCCGAGGCTGCAGGACAGACGGGGCGTCCGCCGCTGCGCGTGCAGGCGCTCATCGAAACGGCGGCCGGCGTCGCGCATCTGGACGAGATCGCCGGCGCGTCGTCGCGCCTGGACGCGCTGATCCTCGGCTACGCGGACCTGTCGGCCTCGCTGGGTCGCGCGGCGGGCGCCCGCGCCGAGCTCGACTCGTGGCGCGCCATCCAGGATGCGATCCTCGTCGCCGCGCGCACGTACGACATCGCCGCGATCGACGGGCCGTACCTCGGGATCAAGGTCGACGAGGGCTTCACGGCGGCCGCCGAGCGCGCGCGCGACATGGGCTTCGACGGCAAGTGGGCGATCCATCCCGCGCAGGTCGCGGCGCTCAACGAGCTCTTCACGCCCTCAGACGAGGACGTCGAGCGCGCGCGCGCGGTCATCGACGCGCTCGCCGCCGCCGAGCGCAAGGGCGGCGCCGGCGCCGTCGCGCTCGACGGGCAGATGCTCGACGAGGCCGTGCGGGTGGC
>DASYVZ010000108.1:0-3898 GCA_035936515.1 Solirubrobacteraceae bacterium
CTGCGGACGTGCGCCCGGCGACCGTCGAGCTCGCCCAGCGCGCGCGGGCGCTGCAGGACAGCGGCTAGCGCGCGAGCCAGTCCGGCGGGAACGTGCCCGCGGGGACGTCGCCGGGAAAGTCTGCGAAGAGCTTCGTCGCGAGTGCCTCACCGGGTCGCCCGGCGAGCAGCGGCCGGGCGTCGCCGATCGTGCCGAGCAGCCGCAGCGAAGAGCCGATCTGCAGGTCGGCGGCGCTGGGTTGATCGCTGTGTCGCCCGAGCACGCCGGCGGCGATCATGCAATCGACGTGGTCCAGGTGCGCCGGCAGCGCTCGAAGGTCGGCCCGGACGACGTCGTCGCTCGCCCCGTGCATCCTGCGCTCGACGGCGATCACCGCCGGCGCGACGAGCTTCACGACGGGGCGCGGCAGCCGCGGCAGCCGCGAGGCCGCCTGGTAGCTGGGGATCGCGCCGGGAGCGCGCTTCAGCGCGCTCCACGCGATCCGTCGCACGAGCGGCTGCAGCACCTCGTCGCCCCAGCGCTCGGCCTCGAGCACGGCGGCGCGGAGAGCGGGCTCGCGGTCGGGGGGCAGCAGCGGCGGGTCGGCCACGAGCTCGTCGAGCTTGCGCATGATCGCGCGCGAGCCGCTGATCTTCTCGCCGCCGTCGAGCTTCAGCGCCGGCACCGTGCGCTGCCCGAAGCGCAGGCGCATCAGCGGCGCGTGCGTCGGGATCAGCAACTCGACCGTCTTGCACGGGATCCCCTTCAGCGCCAGCGCCCTGCGCACGGCCTCCGACGGATGCGACGAGTGGACGACGTAGAGCTTGTGCACCGCCGACAGAGCCTACGGCCCCGCATGAGGCGCCCACTACAGTCGCCGCATGCTCCTCGCCGTCGATGTCGGCAACACGCAGACGCACTTCGGCGCCTTCCGCGGCGACGCGCTCGTCGAGCACTGGCGCTTTGCGACGATCGCCGAGTCGACCGCCGACGAGATCGGCGCGACGCTGCGCAACCTGCTCGAGCTGCGCGGGATCGGGCTGGCCGACATCCGCGCCTCGATCGTCTCCTCGACGGTGCCCTCGCTGGCGCCCGCGTGGCTGACGATGGGGGAGCGGTACCTCGGCCACACGATGCTCGAGGTCGGCCCCGGCCTGAAGACGGGGATGGCGCTGCGGTACGACAACCCGCGCGAGATCGGCGCCGACCGGCTCGCCAACGCCGTCGCGATCCGCGAGCGCTTCGGCGGCCCCGCGATCTGCGTCGACTTCGGCACGTCGGTGAACTTCGACATCGTCGGGCCCAACGGCGACTTCCTCGGCGGGGTGCTCGTGCCGGGCGTCGAGATCTCGCTCGCGGCGCTGACGTCGCGCGGGGCGAAGCTGCCGCAGATCGACCTGCTGCCGCCGCGCACCGTGATCGGCAAGTCGACCGTCGACGCCATCCGCTCGGGCGTCATCTACGGCTTCGCGGGCGCGATCGATGGCATCCTGCGCCGCCTGCTCGACGAGCTCGGGGAGGACAGCGACGTCATCGCCACCGGCGGCCTGGCGGGCGCGATCGTCCCGTTCACGGAGCTCATCGACGAGGTCGACGACATGCTCACGCTGACCGGGCTGCGGTTGCTGTACGAACGCAACTCGTAGCCGGTCTGGTGGGTTCGGTGGCGCTCGGTGCGGCGCGTTTGGGCGGCGCTCCGCCCTGCCGGAACGCGCCAGCCACCGATCCCGCGGACGGCCGGGCGAGAGCGCAGCTCCATCCGCGCCTACCATGAGCCCGATGGCGCAGCGCACGCTCAACGACCCCTGGCAGCTCGCCCACCTGCACGTCCCCAACCGCGTCGTTCTCGCCCCGCTGGCCGGGATCGGCAACTGGTTCGTGCGCCTGCAGGCCAAGCGCTACGGCGCGGGGATGGTCGTCTCGGAGATGGTGTCGAGCTTCGGCGTGCACCACGGCAACGAGAAGACGACGACCGAGATGCTGCGCATCGAGCCCGCCGAGCGCGGCGGGGGCCCGGTCGCGATCCAGCTCTTCGGCCAGGAGCCCGACGTCATGCGCTCAGCGGCCGCGACGATCGCGCGCGACACCGCCGCCGACTTCATCGACCTCAACATGGGCTGCCCGGTGCCGAAGGTCTGCAAGACCGGCGCGGGGGCAGCTCTGATCGACGACCCCGACCTGGCGGTCGCGGTGGCACGGGCGGCACGCGAGGGCTCGGGGCTGCCGGTCACGGTGAAGATCCGCAGCGGCCGGCGCCTGGGCGCGCGCGACGGCTTCGAGCTTGCGCACCGGCTCGTCGAGGAGGCCGGCGTCGCCGCGATCGGCTTCCACCCGCGCTCGGCGCAGGTGCACCACAAGGGCTCGCCCGACCTCGACCTGGCGCGCGAGCTCGTGCAGACGCTCGGCGCGCCGGTGATTCTCAGCGGCGGGATGAACGACCCGCAGTCGATCCGCCACGCGTTCGAGTACACCGGCTGCGACGCCGTCATGCTCGCGCGCGGCGCGCTCGGCAACCCGTGGCTGTTCGCGCGGCTGCTGGGCATCCGCGACGACGAGCCCTCGACGACCGAGGTGCTGGCCGAGCTCGAGTGGGTCATGCAGCGCGCCGTCGAGCACATGGGCGAGCGCCGCGCCGGCCGCTATCTGCGCAAGTTCTATCCGTGGTACGTCGACCGCATGGGCGGCTCGAAGGCGCTGCAGGCGGCGCTGCAGGCGACGGACACGATCGACGAGGCGCGGGCCGTGCTCGCGACGCTGGACCTCGTATCGATTGCCGCTTGACGCGGTGCTATCCTGCGGCGCGCTGCGGACCGCTTCGTCCGCGCCACCCGCCCCGAGGCGGGTTTTCTCTCTCTCCTGCACTCATGCCCAAAGACGTCATCCTCACTCCGAGCGGCCTCGAGAAGCTCAAGGCCGAGCTCGACCTGCTTCAGGGCGACAAGCGCAAGGAGGTCGCCCAGCGGATCAAGGAGGCGCGGGAGTTCGGGGACATCACCGAGAACTCCGAATACGACGACGCCAAGAACGAGCAGGCGATGCTCGAGGCGCGCATCGCGCAGGTCGAGGAGCGCCTGCGCTCGGCGACGGTCGTCGACGCGAAGGACGTCTCGACCGACGTCGTCCAGGTCGGCTCGGTCGTCAACGTCAAGGACGAGGACAGCGGCAAGACGCACAAGTTCACGATCGTCGGATCGCCCGAGGCCAAGCCGCCGGAACGGCTGTCCTACGAGTCGCCGGTCGGCAAGGCGCTGCTGGGCCACAAGCGCAACGACGTCGTCGACGTCCCGCTGCCCAACGGCAAGAAGCTGCACTACAAGATCACGAAGATCGACGTCGGGCTGTAGCGACTACGCTGGGCGGCGATGGCTGACGAGCTGCTCGCCGTCAGGCGCGCGAAGCTCGACAGGCTGCGCGCCGACGGCATCGACCCTTTCCCGCACGAGTTCGCGGGCGTCGAGCCGACGGCCGAGGTGCTGGCCGCCCACGACGCGCTTGCCGACGGCGAGGAGACCGACGTCTCACACCGGGTGGCGGGCCGGCTCGCCGCGCGCCGCGGCCAGGGCAAGATGGCGTTCCTGGACCTCGTCGACCGTTCCGGGCGCCTGCAGCTTCAGGCACGACAGGACGTGCTCGGGCCCGAGGCGCACGAGCGGCTGCTCACGCAGATCGACCTCGGCGACATCATCGGCGTCGACGGGAGCGCGCTGCGCACGAAGCGCGGGGAGATCTCGCTGCGAATCGAGGCCTTCACCGTGTTGGCGAAGTCGCTGCGCCCGCCGCCGGAGAAGCACCACGGGCTGCAGGACGTCGAGACGAGATACCGCCGCCGGGAGCTCGACCTCATGGCCAACGAGGAGGCGCGCGAGGTGTTCATCGCGCGCGCGAAGATGATCACCGCGATGCGCGGCTTCCTCGACCG
>DASYVZ010000109.1:0-6887 GCA_035936515.1 Solirubrobacteraceae bacterium
ACCCCAGATCTTCTTGAGCTCGTCGACGCTCAGGCACGTCGCGAAGTCGTTGCCGGGGTTCAGCACGACGGTCAGCGCGTCGTTGGCGACGGAGAGCTCCTCCTGCTCGACGCCGCCCTTCTCGCAGGCCTCGACCTCGTCCTCGCCGATCTGGCGCGACGCGTTGGAGATGTCGGTCTCGCCGCGGCAGAACTTCTCGAATCCGCCGCCGGTACCCGAGGTGCCGACCGTGACGCGAACCTCGGGATGCTCCGCCTGGAAGAGCTCGGCGGCCGCCTCGCTGAGCGGCGCGACGGTCGACGACCCGTCGAGGTTGATGTTGCCGGACAGCTGCTCACCCGACTCGGCGCCGCCACCCGCCGCGTTGTCGTTGTCGTCGTCGCCGCAGGCCGTGAGGCCGACGGCGAACACCCCGCATGACGCGACCGTCGCGATGATTCGTCCCGTGGGCCTCACAGCCACTCCTTGTTGGTGTCCCATAGCGCGGCATAGCCAATCGACGAACGGACGCCATCTTGTTACGCGGTCGTAGCCGAGTTGTGAACATCTTGTGATGCCTCGCGGGAACGTCGGTAGCCAAAGCCGACGTGCGTGTGGATGAACCGCGCGCCGGGCTACGAGGCGCAGGCATCGCGGGCGGTCATCGACGCCGCAGATCCACACGAGAGCGCCCGCGGCCGCTGATCGGCAGCCTCACCTGACGGTGAGCCTCGGCGCGCTGTCGTGTCGAGCAGCCCGGCTTGCCGCGCCCGTGGCGCAGCGGACCTACTCGGGGCCCTGCGTGTCCTTCGTGGTGCGCTGCGGGGCGAGTGCGTCGTCGCTGTCGTCCTCGACGGCCGTGTGCTCCGGGCGTCCTCCGTCGACACCGCCGAGCTCGCCCTTCTCCTTGCGCCGCTGGACGTAGCCGCCCGCACCGAAGAGCGCCACGGCGCCCGCGATCCCGCCGACCACGATGAACAGCGTGAGGATGACTGTGACGCCGCCTTCCATGAGCCTCCGCGTTCCCGCTCGCGCGCGGGCGCTAACGCCTGATGGGGCGAGGCGGGCGCTCAGCCGCGCGAGATGCCGAGTTCGGCCGGCGCGTCGGCCGGCTCGCGCTCGCGGCTGCGCTCGAGCGCAGCGCCGACGAAGTCGCGAAACAGCGGCGCGGGCCGCTCGGGGCGCGACTTGAACTCCGGGTGAAACTGCGACGCGACGAAGAACGGATGCTCGTCGAGCTCGATCATCTCGACGAGGCGCTCGTCGGGCGACGTGCCGCTGACGATCAGCCCCGACGCCTCCAGGCGCCGGCGCAGGAAGAGGTTGACCTCGTAGCGATGACGGTGGCGCTCGTAGATGACCGCCTCCCCATAGAGGTCACGAGCGCGGGTGTCTGGGTGGATCTTCACGGGATCGGCGCCGAGGCGCATCGTCCCGCCGAGGTCGGTGACCTCCTTCTGCTCGGGCAGCAGGTCGATCACCGGATGCGGCGTCTCGGGATCGAACTCCGTCGAGTTGGCCCCCTCCATGCCGGCGACATGGCGGCCGAACTCCATGACCGCGACCTGCATCCCGAGGCACACGCCGAGGTACGGGATGCCGTGCTCGCGCGCGACGCGGGCGGCCCGGATCTTGCCCTCGATGCCGCGGCCGCCGAAGCCGCCGGGGATGAGAATGCCGTCGGCGTCGCCGAGGCGCTCGAGCGTCGCGTCGTTGCTTGTCAGCAGCTCGGAGTCGACCCAGTCGATGTCGATCTTGCAGTCGTGGTGAAAGCCCGAGTGGCGCAGCGCCTCGGCGACCGAGAGGTAGGCGTCCTGCAGCGCGACATACTTGCCGACGAGCGCGATCCGCACGGTCTCGCTCGCCACGGTCGCGCGGCGCGTGATCTCGCCCCACTGCGCGAGATCGGGCTGCGGCGCCTCGATCGAGAAATGGTCGCAGATGAAATCGTCGACGCCCTCGTCGGCGAACCACAGCGGCACCTTGTAGATGTTGTCGACGTCCTTGGCGCTGACGACCGCCTCGACCGGCAGCGACGCGAAGAGCGCGATCTTCTTGCGGATGTCGCCGCCGAGCTCTGACTCCGAGCGGCACAGCAGCATGTCCGGCTGGATGCCGATCCGCCGCAGCTCGTTGACGGAGTGCTGCGTGGGCTTCGTCTTCAGCTCGCCGGCGTGGCCGATGTAGGGCACGAGCGTGAGGTGGATGAACATGCAGTCGCGGCGGCCGACGTCGACCGGGAACTGGCGGATCGCCTCGAGGAACGGCAGCGACTCGATGTCGCCCACGGTGCCGCCGATCTCCGTGATGACGATGTCGGCGTCCTGGGTCTCGGCGAGCAGCTTGACGCGGTGCTTGATCTCGTCGGTGATGTGCGGGACGACCTGCACCGTGCCGCCGAGATAGTCGCCGCGGCGCTCGCGCCGGATGACCGAGTTGTAGATCCCGCCCGCCGTCACGTTGGACGCCCGCGACGTATTGAAGTCCGTGTAGCGCTCGTAGTGGCCGAGGTCGAGGTCGGTCTCCGCGCCGTCCTCGGTGACGAACACCTCACCGTGCTGATAGGGCGACATCGTGCCAGGATCGACGTTGATGTAGGGGTCGAACTTCTGCAGGCCGACGCTCAGGCCGCGGGCCACGAGCAGCCGCCCGATGGAGGCGGAGGCGATGCCCTTGCCGAGGGACGAGACGACCCCACCGGTGATGAAGATGAAGCGGGTCTTGCGATGGGGCTGTGCAGAGGGGGTCATCCGGGCCTTCCCAGCGAGTCTAGGTGGCGAAGCCCCGGAACCTTCTCGATGAGGTTCGAGATTGACCGAAATTCGCCGAAAAGATTTACGAGCACGAGCACCACGAGCGCGATCAACTGGCTGTTGGTGTCGAGGGTGAGCACGAGCCAGAGCCCCGCGAGCGCCCCGATCGCGTTGGACCCGACGTCGCCGAGCATCGCCTTTTCGCGCAGGTCGAAGAAGCCCGCTACGAGTACAGGCGCGATGAAGATCCCCAGCCCGGCGAGCGCCTGGGTGTTCTGCGTGGCGACGGTCAGGCCGATGCCGAGCAGGACGAAGACCTTGACCGAGCGGCCGGGCCGCAGGTCGAGCAGGTTGAAGGCGTTCGTCGCGAGCACGAGGACGGCGGTGGCAAGCAGGAACTCGGCGTCCGAGCCGGGCAGCGAGGACGCCACGAGCAGCGCGAGCCCGAGCGTGCCGCCCGCCTTGAGCAGCCCAGTCGACAGCGCGCCGCTCAACACGTCCCTGCCGTGCCCGCGCCACCCGCGGCCGGCGCCGGCGAGCATGTCGTCGATGAGGCCGAGCAGCGCGATCCCGGGGACGAAGACCATCGCGAACCCAAGGTTGTCGGGGTACACGTCGAGGTCCGTGAGGCGCGCGAGCAGCATCACCGGGATGAGCGCGACAAGCGCCACGGGCACGATCGCGATCCCCAGCGGCACCGGCAGGATCCGGCCGCGGTAGTTCTCACGCGTCAGAGCTGCTTCGGAGAGCCGGGAGAGCACCAGCGGCACGAGCACCACGGCGACGACCAGCGAGAAGACGAACGGCAGGGCTTGCACCGGGAGGGGAACCTAGCGACGTGGGCGGACGATGGTCGCCTCCCGGCCGCGCCTACGCGCGGCGACGTGCGGTCATTCCACCTGGCCGACGACGGGCGGCAGCAGCGCCTGCGCGTCGTCGCCGCGTCCGTAGGCGCCCTGGGCGCCGGCCAGCACGAAGACGGTTGCCGCACGACCCGCGTACTCGTCGACGTTGTCGACGGTGGACATCTCGTGCTCGCGAAACCAGTCGATGTGCGACGGATCGGTGCGGCGCCGCTCCACGCCGACGACCTTCACGTCGGTCTGGACGAGGCCGCGGACGATGCCGTCGTGCAGCTCTTCCAGCCGCTTGGCTGCCGCCTGCTCCTCCGGCCCGTCGGCCGGGCGCATGACGATCACGCCGTCGACATTGCCGAAGCTGCCGCTGAGTGGGTCCAGGAGCGCCGTCCGCACCTGTCGCACGAGCCTACCGCCGCGCACCATCTGGATGCCCACCCGCCGGCCGAACTCGCCGAGCAGCTCAGGGTCGTCTGCGACGTTCGCGTAGCGCGTGCCGCGGGCGCGCTGGGCCAGCGCCTCGAGCTCGAAATTCTCGCGCACCACGGCCACGAACGCGAGGTCGGCGCCGGTCGGCTCGAGCGTCCGGCGGATCAGATCCGCTGCGCGGTCGTCGTCGCCCAGCACGACGAGCCCGATGCGGCGGCCGCGCAACTGGTCGTCCGTCAGGATCGGATAGGCCTCCTCGGCGAACTGCTTCTGCTCGCGCGCCTCGGCCCGCGCCTCGTCGCGCTCCTGATCGGCCTGGCGCACGTCGGCGCGCAGCGAGCTGCGCAGCTCCTCGCGCCCCGAGGAGACGAGCTCCTTGTCGCCGATCGCGACGCCGAGCAGCAGCCCGACGATGAGCGCGATGAAGACCGCTGCCAGCGACAGCGCGTGATAGCGGAAGTCGAACATTCGCGGAAGGTCGGCTTACTCGAGTCCGAGCAGAACCTCGAGCTTGAGCCACATGAGGTCCGCGACGTCGCGCAGCCCCGGGGTC
Source organism: Solirubrobacteraceae bacterium (assembly GCA_035936515.1). Lineage (GTDB taxonomy): Bacteria > Actinomycetota > Thermoleophilia > Solirubrobacterales > Solirubrobacteraceae > CADCVQ01. Next base: position 4,572 of record DASYVZ010000109.1, read on the forward strand.
AGCACGACGATAGCCAGCAGGCACAGCAGGCCTGCGAGCGCCACGAAGACCACCGGGCTACGGCCGGGCAACGGCCGGTACAGCCGGGAGACGCCCTTGGCATCGACGAGGATCTCGCCCAGTCGCAGCCGCGTGAGGAACGTCGATGCCATCCCGCGCCGGTTCTTGTCGAGGAACTCGACGAGGTTGAACTGCGATCCGACCGAGACGATCAGCTTGGCGCCCTTCTCGGCGGCGATGATCATCGCGACGTCCTGACTGGTGCCGGGTGCCGGTACGAGCTTGAAGGGCAGCTCGAGCTCCTCGAGGTGCTCGCGCCCGGGGGCGCGACCGTCGGGATAGGCGTGGACGACGAGCTCCGCGCCGCAGCGCAGCGCCGTGTCGCTGGCGGAGTCCATGTCGCCGACGATCATGTCCGGCTTGAAGCCCGCGGCCAGCAGCGCGTTCGCGCCGCCGTCGACGGCGATGATCTTCGGCCGGACGTCGCGGATGTACGGCCGCAGCATCCGCAGGTCCTTCTCGTGGTCGACGCCGCGCACGACGATCAGCGCCGGGTGATCGCGAAAGTCGGTGTCGAAGCGCGGCAGCTCGACCCGCCCGGAGAGCAGCTCGCGCTCCTCGAGCATGTGCTCGATCGTGTTGCGCGCGAAGGCCTCGAGCGCGTCGCCGATCTCGCGGCGGCGCTCATCGGTGGCGGCGCGCACGGCGGCCGGCTCCTGCACCGTGCCGGTCGCGATGACCTTCGGGCCGCGCAGGATCTCGCCGCCGCGGATCGTGATCGCGTCGCCGTCCTTGAGTCGGTCGAAGAGCGTGTCGTCGGGCAGATCGACCAGATGGATGCCGGCCTGGACGAGCAGCAGCGGCCCCATGTTCGGATAGGCCCCGGTCGAGGATGCGCTGCAGTTGAGCACCGCGAGCACGCCGGCGGCGATGAGGTCCTCGGCGGACACGCGATCGAGATCGCGATGGTCGAGGACCGCGATCTCGCCCGCAGAGAGCGTCTTGACGATGAGCTTCGTACGCCGGCCAAGCCGAGCGGGTCCGGACAGCTCGCGGGCAACGGCAACGGCCATCGGCTGAGTCTAGATGGGCCGGTCCACGGAACCCGAAGATCGCGCCCGAGCGGTTGCTAGCGTGTCGCTTCAGTGTTCCTCCCGCTATCAGCGGTGACGCCGGAAGCGCTCGAACGTGCCTGCGGCGAGGACACCGGCTTCTTCTGTCGCCAGGTGTTCGAGCGCACTGAGGACCGCGCGCTTGCCGAGGTTGCCGACAAGGTGCTCGGCGCGACGCTCACCGCGCTCGCGATCCTCCTCGCCGCCTATGTCGTCAACCGGCTCGTGAGCCGCGCGATCAGGCGTGCCCTGCGGACGCTGCATTCCGGCACCGTCCAGGAGCGGCTGGGGTCGCTGCGGCGCCGGACGCCCCGTGCGCTGCTGGAGACCAGCGAGGTCAGCCTGCGCGCCGAGCAGCGCATCAACGCGCTGACCAGCGTGCTGCGCAGCGTGTCCACCGGCGTGATCTTCACGATCGCCGGCTTTCTCATCGTCGGTGAGTTCGGCGTCAACCTCGCGCCGCTGCTGGCGGGCGCCGGCATCGTCGGCATTGCCCTGGGCTTCGGCGCGCAGTCGCTCGTCAAGGACTTCCTGTCGGGGATGTTCATCCTCGTCGAGGACCAGTTCGGGGTCGGCGACATCGTCGACCTCGACATGCAGACGTCGGGAGCGGTCGAGGCCGTCTCCCTGCGCACGACGCGGCTGCGCGCGGTCGACGGCACGGTCTGGCACGTGCCCAACGGCGACATCCGCCGGGTCGGCAACAAGAGCCAGCACTGGTCGCGTGCGCTGCTGGACATCGAGGTCGCCTACGACACCGACATCGAGAAGGCGAAGGCGGTCATCAAGCGCGTCGCCGACGCGCTGTGGCAGGAGCGCGCCGAGATCCTCGAGGAACCGGAGGTGTGGGGCGTAGAGCGGCTCGGTCCCAACGCCGTCGTGATCCGGCTCGTCGTGAAGACGCGGCCCGCCGACCAGTACGCGATCAGCCGCGAGCTGCGCCAGCGACTGAAGGAGTCCTTCGACGCCGAGGGCATCGAGATCCCGTTCGCCCAGCAGGTCGTCTGGCACCGCGACCAGGAGCGCGTGCAGCAGGCAGCGGGCGACGAGCGCGGTGACGCGCCGGCCGTGCGGCCGCGCTCATAGCCCCGTCGCGCGCGGGCAGCCGGGCGCCATCGTGGGGAGCTGACCCTCGATACGGGTCACGCCCCACACCCGGTCCTCGCAGAGCGCGGCTCAGAGCGCGTCGAGCTCGGCCTGCGCC
>DASYVZ010000110.1:0-1971 GCA_035936515.1 Solirubrobacteraceae bacterium
CTGCTGTGCATCGCGGTGGTGCCGCTGGTGCGGGCGTTCGGGGCCGCCGCACGCGGCACGAGCGAGCTGTCCGCCCTGCTCATCGCGCTGATGATCCTGTTTCCGCCGGCCTTCGTGCTCAGCGCGGTGAGCCCGGTGGTCGCGAAGCTGCAGCTGCACGATCTGCAGCACACCGGTCGCGTGGTCGGCAGCCTCTCGGCGTGGGCGACCGCGGGCGCGCTCGTCGGGACCTTCGGGACGGGGTTCGTGCTCGTCCCGCTGATCCCCACCAGTGCTGCCGTGTTCGCGATCGGCGGCCTGCTGCTGGCGGTCGCGCTGTTGCTCGCGCTGCGTTTTGGCGCCACCTCCCCCGCCGTCGCGATCGCGTGCGTCGCCTGCGCGCTGTCGCTCGCGGGCGCGGCGATGGCGATCGGCTCGCCCTGCGACGCCGAGACCGACTACCACTGCGCGGTCATCGCCGAATCCGAGCGTCCGAGCGGACGCACGCTGATCCTCGACGACCTGCGCCACTCCCATGTCGACCTCGACGACCTCAGCCACCTCGAGTTCGACTACGCGCGCTGGATGGGCGATGCGATCGACGCCCTGCCGGCCGGACCGCTGCGCGCGGTCTATCTCGGCGGAGGTGGCTACACGCTGCCGCGCTACGTCGCCGCCGTCCGGCCCGGGTCGCGCGCGCGGGTCCTGGAGGTCGACGGCGAGCTCGTCGAGCTCGCGCGGCGGCGGCTCGGATTGCGGACGGGCTCGCATCTGCGCGTCCGGGTCGGCGACGCGCGGGTGACGCTGCGCGACGAGCCGACGGACTCCGCCGACGTCGTGGTCGGAGACGCCTTCGGCGGGCGCTCGCTGCCGTGGCACCTCGCGACGGCGGAGTTCGCCCGCGAGATCCGGCGCGTCCTGCGGCCCGGCGGCCTGTACGCGCTGAACCTCATCGACCAGGGCGACCTGCGGCTCCTGCGTGCCGAAGCCGCGACGCTGCTCGAAGTGTTCGCCGACGTGCGCCTCGTTGCTCACACCGAGAACGGGGAGCTCGCCGGCGGCAACGTGGTCTTTCTGGCCTCCGACCGTGCGCTGGCGCCAGACGTGCGCTCGCGCTCGCGCGGGGCGCGCACGTTCGATCGCCCGGCGGTGCAGCGGATCGCCGGCGACGCGGACGTTCTGCGCGACGACGACGCGCCCGCCGACCAGCTGCTCAGCTCGCGCTGAGGACGCCTACTTCAGCGCGACGACGAACGCCCCGATGAGTGCGAGCGAGAGCACCGCAGGAATCGCGTAGCCCAGCGCACCGACGAGGTACAGCATCCAGACGAGCGCCAGCGGCGCGAACACCACCACCGCCGCCGATGCCCAGCCGCGCGTCTCGGCGATGACCGCGACGCCGGTCCCGAGGAGCGCGATCAGCGCGGCGCAGAACACGATCATCCCGATGACGAACAGGCCGAAGGCGATCGCCATGAACGGGTTGTCGCCCGGTGCGCGATCGCCGCCGAACCTCGACACGAAGACGAGACCGCCGGCGACGACGGCCGCCGCGCCGAGCGCGGCGGCGGCACTCAGCCGTCGGATTGTCCAGCCACTCTGCTGCATCAGTCGCCTCGCAGGGGCTTCCCTCGGCGGCCGGCCGTCACGCGCCTGGTTCGGCGCCGCCGCATGCGGCGGCGCGCGCCTCGTGGCGCCGATGACCATGATGCGCCGCGATCCGGCTCCGTCGGAGGGCATGAGGGTCAATACGCGCGGGGCGCGCAGATCCCTGCCGGCGCTCTGCGGCGATCACGTCGCGAGCAGCTCGTCCTCGTCGTGCGCGGCAGCCGCTTCCTGGCGCGCGCCGATCCAGTAGAAGACGCCGTAGCCGAGCGCCGCACCGGGGATGCCCTGCATGGCGGTGAGGACGTTCGTGTCGTCCTGTCCTGGCACGCTGAAGCCGTTGACGACCAGTCCGAAGGCGATGGCGCCCAGCAGGCAGCCGAGAAA
>DASYVZ010000111.1:0-2478 GCA_035936515.1 Solirubrobacteraceae bacterium
CGACTCCACCGGCCTGGCGATCCAGGACCTCGGCGTCGCCGCCGCGGCGTTGCGCGCCGCGCAGGCCGGCGCGGTCGAGGCCGGCCGAATCACGCTGTAGGCCCTGCGCCCGCGCCCGCTGCTACAGCGGCAGCAGTGGGACGTCGCCGATCGCGCCCCACACGGCGATCGCCGCCACGGCGATCACGGCGGCGACCGCGCTGAGGATGCGCTGCGTGCGCGTCGTCTCCTGCGCCTTGCGTTTGGCGGTCTCGCCGTGCTTGAGAGTGCGCTCGAGCAGTCCCTCGGCCCAGACGAACTCGAGTGACAGCAGCGCGAGCCCGATCGGGATGACGATCAGCGCGGGGCCCGGCAGGACGAGCATGAGCAGGCCCGCGATGAGCACCGTGAAGCCCACGATCGTGTAGAGCGTGCGCACCAGGAGGCCACGCTGCCGGTGGCGCTCGCGCTGCGCCTCGAGACGCTGGACGATCCTGGGCTTCGAGGAGTCTGCCCTGGCCACAGCCATCTCAGAGTAGATGGTCGATTCGCGCATTTCGCTGTTACGGCGGCGGCAGCGAACGGGATCACTGCGACAGGACGGGCTCGGCCTCGTCCTCGCCGGCGGCGGCGCTCGTGCTCGTCTCGCTCGTCGCCGCCGCGGCCGGCGGCACGAAGCTCATCGCCCGCTCGGCGAGCGCGGTGATCGTCAGGCTCGGGTTGACGCCGACGTTCGCGGGGATGACCGAGCCGTCGCAGACGAGCAGGTTCTGATAGCCGAAGACGCGGTGGCGCGCGTCGACGACGCCCTCGTCACGAGAGCGCCCGATCACGACGCCGCCGAGGACGTGCGCGGTCGTCGGGACGCTCGCCAGCGCCTCCAGGAGCGAGCTCTGGGGCACGCCGCCGATCCGCTTGGCCATCCACTCGGCGGCCTCGTTGGCGATCGGGATGAACGTCGGGTTGGGCTTGTCGGGGTCCTGCTCGGTCTGCAGGCGCATCTTGCCGCGGCGGCCCGGCCGCGGGCGCAACGCGATCGCGTTGTCGAGCGTCTGCATGACGAGCAGGATGATCGTCCGCCGCGACCACGCGCGCGGGTCCTGCAGCTTGACGAAGCGGATCGGGTGGCGCAGCATCGCGACGAGGAACTTCAGAGGACGCGTGAGCTTCGTGCCGTCGCCGATCAGCAGCGTGTGCAGCAGGCTCATCGAGTCGCCCGCATGGCCGTAGCTGACGGTCTCGATGTGGGTGTTCTCGTCGGGGTAGATCGAGCCCGAGATCGCGACGCGCTTGGTGTAGTCGACGCTGTCGTCGGGCGCGGTCACCGCCAGAATGGCCTCGCTGTTGGTGCGTACGAGCTCGCCGAGGCGGTGCGAGACGTTCGGCAGCGAACCGTTGTAGCGGCAGCGTTGCAGCAGCTTGTTCGTGCCCAGCGGCCCGGCTGCGAGAACGACGTTGCGCGCCGTGATCGTGCGCCGGTCCCTGCGCAGCCACGCCCCGGTGCGCTCCGTCGTGACGGTGTAGCCCTGCGCGCCGTCGCGCGCTCCGAGCGGGCGGACGTCGACGACCTCGCGGTCGGCGATGACGCGGCAGCCGGCGTGCTCGGCGAGCCAGAGGTAGTTCTTGACGAGCGTGTTCTTCGCGCCCACCGGGCAGCCGACCATGCAGCGTCCGCAGGCGATGCAGCCCGTGCGGGACGGGCCGGCGCCGCCGAAGAACGGGTCCTCGACCGTCTCCCCCGGCGTGCCGAAGAAGACGCCGACGCGCGTCTTGGCATACGTCCTGTCGGCGTCGATGTGGCGGCCGAACTCGCGCAGCAGGTCGTCGGCGGGGTCGTCGCTGAGGACGGTGGTGACCCCCAGCATCCGCTCGGCCTCGTCGAAGTGCGGCGCGAGCGCGCGCTCCCAGTCCTCCTCGAGCCCGGCCCACTGACGGTCGGCGTAGAACCGCGGCCGGGCGCGGTAGAGCGTGTTCGCGTAGCCGAGGCTGCCGCCGCCGACGCCCGCGCCGCTGACGATCGAGACGTCCTTGAACAGCGACAGGCGAAAGATGCCGCGCAGGCCGAGGCGGGGAGCGAAGAAGTAGCGCCGCAGGTCCCAGGTGGAGCGCGGGAAGTCGTCGTCGGCGAAGCGCCGGCCGGACTCGACGACCGCCACGCGGTAGCCCTTCTCGGTCAGCCGGTGTGCGGCCACGCTGCCGCCGAATCCCGATCCGACGACGAGCCAGTCGTAGTCGTGCTCGGGGTCGTCCTCGTGCGCGCGAGCGGGCGTGGCCATGGCCGAACGCAGCGTAGCGAGAACCTGACGGGGGCGTCAACTTTGCTCCCGCAGGCAAGCGGCGCGATCTCGCTTGGCGATCAAGGCGCACCCACTGCGAGGACCGCGGCCGGCTCGCCGTCGAGGCCGACCGCGGGCGCGACGGGCTCGGGCCGCGGCGCGGGGAGCCGCCAGCGCAGGACCGTGAACGTGTCGCCGTCGGTGCGCCCGACGAGGCTGTAGC
>DASYVZ010000112.1:0-1915 GCA_035936515.1 Solirubrobacteraceae bacterium
GCGGTTTTCCCGCGGCGCCCGCGGTTGCAGACCATGCTGCGGCAGTCGCCGACGTCCTGCACCGCGAAGCCTTCACCGGGCGCGTCTTGCTCGAGCCGGGGCGGGCGCTCGTCGCCGACGCCGTCGACCTCGCCTGCACCGTCGTCGCCGTCAAGGCGCTCACCGACGGCACGACCTGCGCCGTCATCGACGCCGGCACCGACCTGCTGCCCGGTGCGCTGTGGGCGTGGCCGCGCCTGGAGGCGCTCGCGCCGCGGGTAGCCGGGACGAGGTCGGCGCCGACGCTCGTCGCGGGGCCGCTGTGCCTGAACATCGACGTCGTCGCACCCGCCGCCGAGCTCGGCGAGCTGGCGCCGGGCGACGTGCTGGTGGCGCGCGACGTAGGCGCCTACCAGCAGGTCCAGTCGACGCAGTTCGGCGACCTGCGCCCGGCCGTCGTCGCGCGCGAGGGCGGGACATGGCGCCTGGCGCGCCGGCGCGAGGAGCTTTCAGACCTGATCATCTCCGATCGAGAGGAACCATCATGGAGCGCGTGATCGTCATCGGCGGTGGCGGCGCGGGAACGGCAGCCGCCACCATCACGAAACGCCTGAACCCGGCGCTCAGGGTGAGCGTCTTCACCGAGTTCTCGGACATCGCCTACTCGCCCTGCGGCATCCCGTTCGTCCACGGCCGCGAGATCCCGAAGTTCGAGGACCTCTTCCTGTCCACCGTGCAGCGCTACGAGGAGGACGGCCTCGACATGCGGATGGAGACGGTCGTGACCGACATCGACCTCGACCGGCGCACGATCACGGCCAAGAACCAGCCCGAGGGCTTCGACCAGCTCATCCTCTGCACCGGCTTCGTCTGGGAGCAGCCCGACGTGCCCGGCGCCAACCTCGACGGCCTGCACTACGTCAAGGACATCCGCAAGTCGATGGAGTTCGACCAGCAGCTGGACTCCATGAAGCGGATCGTGGTCGTCGGCGCCGGACCGGTCGGCGTCGAGATGGCGGGGGGGCTCGCGCGCCGCGGGCTGCAGGTCGACCTCGTCGACGAGGGACCGTGGGTGCTGCACGAGATCCTCGACCCGGACGTCGCCAAGCCCGTGCACGACTCGCTCGAGGCGCGCGGCGTGACGCTGCACCTCGGCACGAAGACCGAGTCCTTCGAGGGCAATGCCGACGGGCACGTCGCGGCGGTGACGACGACCGACGGCGTCTTCGAATGCGACGCGGTCGTGACCGGGCTGCACAAGGTCCCCAACACGCAGCTCGCGGAGGCGGCCGGCCTGAAGCTCGGCACGACCGGCGCGGTCGTGGTCGACGACCACATGCGCACGTCGGCGCCCGGCGTCTGGGCGGCGGGCGACGTCGTGGAGATCCCGCACGGGCTGAACATGATCCCGATCATCGGTCTGACGGGCGCGCACGCGTACGCGCAGGGCCGCGTCGCCGCGGTCAACATCACCGGTGGGGAGCTCGCGTACGACCCGGTGTGGGTGCCGTGGGGGATGGTTGCCGGTGACTACACGATCGGCGGCTTTTCGATGGGCGAGAACCTCGCGAAGTCGATCGGCATTCCCTATGTGCTCGCCAAGGGCGTCGGCATCACGAGGGCGCGCTACTACCCCGGTGCCGAGAAGACGTTCGTCAAGCTGCTCGCCGAGCCGGACACGCTGCGTCTCATCGGCGGCGTGATCCACGGCGGCGAGGGCGTCAAGGAGCGCTGTGACTTCCTCGCGTTCGCGGCCAAGCGCGGCGCGACGCTCTATGACCTCGCGTACATGGAGAACATCTACTCGCCGCCGATCGGCGCGCTCTTCGAGCCGATCCAGATCGCGGCGCAGAACGCGCTCGCGGCGCAGCGGGAGAACCGGCTGGCGGTCGCGACATGAGCTCGATGTCCGGCGCGAAGCGCAACCTGCGGGAGC
>DASYVZ010000113.1:0-1544 GCA_035936515.1 Solirubrobacteraceae bacterium
AGCGGCGGCTCGCGTAGACGGCGAGGAAGTCCAGCAACTGACGGCCGCGGTGCACGAAGCCGCGCCACGTGCGGCCGGTGGCGCGGTGGGCGAGATCGAGCGCGATCTCCTCGATGCGAAAGCCCGCGCGTGCCGCGTCGACCGTCATGCCGATCTCCATGCCAAAGCGCGGCGCGAACGGGACGACCGTCGCGAACGCGGGGCCGCTGAGCGCACGCTGACCTGAGATCGGGGCCTGCAGGTCCAGTCCCGTCAGGTTGCGGATCGCCTTGTGCGCGAAGCCGATCGCGAAGCCGAACCCGCCGCCGACACGCGAGGCGAAGACGGCGACGGCGACGTCGCAGCGCCCCTCGCGCACGGCGTCTGCGAGCGCCGGCAGCTGCGCGGCGCTCTCGGCGAGATCTCCGTCGACGAGCACGAAGACCGGCGGGCTGGGCTCGAGGGCGCGGCTCAGGACGCGGCGGGCCGCGAGCGTCGCCGCGCCGCCCTTGCCGATCACGCGCTCGCTGCGCACGACCTCAGCGCCGGCGCCTTCGGCGACGGCAGCGGTCCCGTCGGTCGAGCCGTCGTCGGCGACGAGCACCCGCGCGCCGGGGAACGCGGCGTCCAGCGCGGCGAGCGTCTCGCCGAGCCGGTCGGCCTCGTCGTGTGCGGTGACGATCACGATCGTGCTGGCGTCCATACCGGCGGCTACTCTGCCACACGCAGACGCGCCCGGAACAAGGAGAGGCAATGGTTGAGGTGGAGGCCCACATCACGGGCATCGTCTGGAAGATCGAGTGCAAGGTCGGCGACCGGATCGAAGAGGGCGATACGGTCATCACGCTGGAGTCGATGAAGATGGAGATGCCCGTCGAGGCCGAAGACCCCGGCGTCGTCAAGGAGATCCTCTGCGAGGAAGGCCAGCCGGTCGACGAGGGCGACACCCTCGTCATCCTCGAGTAACGCCACGACTTGACCTGACCCGGCAGAGCAGTCGTGCTAATCGCGCGGCGTGGCGCTACGTTTTCTCGCCTATGACCGGGTCTTTGATCGTCGACCGACCCGCCGACGGGATCCTGCGCCTGGCGATCTCCAACCCGACGACGCGCAACGCACTCGACCACGCGGTCCTCGGCGCGATCTCCGCCGAGCTGGCGGGGCTCGACGACGATGTGCGCTGCGTGATCGTCACTGGCGCGCACGAAATGTTTTCGTCGGGCTACGACATCTCCGAGATCCCGCTCGCGCAATTCCCCGTCCAGGCCGAGAAGCTCGTCGCGCATCCGTTCTGCCGCGGGCTCATGGCGCTCGACGCGCTCGACATCCCGACGCTCGCGGTGCTGCCCGGCTCGGCGATCGGCGGCGGCCTGGAGCTCGCGGTCGCCTGCGACCTGCGCCTGGCCAGCAGCCACATCAAGCTCGGGATGCCGCCGGCAAAGCTCGGGCTGATCTACTCCCACAACGGGCTGCGGCGGTTCATCGACACGGTCGGGGCTCCGCGGACGCGCGAGCTGTTCCTGCTCGGCCGCTACATCGACGCGCCCACCGCGGCGCAGTGGGGG
>DASYVZ010000114.1:0-1834 GCA_035936515.1 Solirubrobacteraceae bacterium
AGGTCGCCGATCTCGAACGTGAAGCCGAACCCGCCGGTCGCGTAGTACGACCAGTCCTCGGTCGTCCCGGTCGTGTCGTACAGCTGGTAGCCGAACTGGCTGGCGTAGCCGTTGTGGGCGGCCATCGCGTCGCCGAGTGCCTTGTACAGCGGCTCGTCCGGCGTCTCGCCCTGGATCGCGATTCCCGGCGGGCGCAGCACGAGGTTCGAGAACGTGTGGTTGGTGATCAGCGCCGTCACCTGGCGACTCGAGATGAGCTCGCGAACGTTCTGGGTCTCAGGCTCCGAGAACGGACCTGGCCCGCGGTAGGTCTGGTTGAGCGGCGTCGCGCTTGCGCCCGCGCCGCCCCAGAAACCGCCGTAGTTGCGGTTGGGGTCGACTCCGGGGCCGATGATCCCGGTGTCCGGCTGAAGGCAGCTGCCGCCGTTTGCGTCACTGAGGAAGCGGCAGTTCTTGCGCTTGTACTCGTTGGGAGCGGCGGCGGCGGCGAGGATGAACTCCTCGTCGGAGATGTCGCCGCTTCCGTCGAGGTCGGTCCCGGCGCCGTCTCCGTGCATGTACAGCTGCCCGGCCTCGCGCGACTGGTTGAAGCCGTCGGGATTGACGACCGGCACGATGATCGTGCGGGTGTTCTGGACGAGCTGCGTGATGCGCGCGTCGCCGCTGCGGTAGCCCTTGATCAGCTCGTAGGCCCACTCCATCGCGTGCTCGGAGGACGGCCACTCGCGGGCGTGGTGAACGCCCATCTGCAGGAACACTGGGCGGCCGTCGCGCGCGTCCGGATTCGTGGCGATCTCGATGCCCTCGACGGGGCGACCCTCGTACGTCTTGCTCTTGAGAGTGATCGATCGCGCAAGACCCGGGTGGTCGTGCACGAGCTGCTTCATCTCCGCGCTGTAGTCGGCCAGCAGCCGGTACGTCGTTCGCCCGCTCGGCAGCTCGGACCTGTCGGTCGACGCGGCGAACGCGAGGTCCGCTTGGCGGTCGTTTCGCGCCTGCACGGAAAGGTCGGGAACCTCGAGCGTGTACATGAAGGCGTGCTGGACGAGCTTCTCGGCGTCCTCTGCCCCGTGCAGAACGACTTCGAGGTAGCCCGGGCCGCCATGCTCGGTCACGTCGAGGCCGAGGTCGACGAGCTCTTGCTTGCGAGCGGCCGTCGGCGTCGAGACGCGCACCAGCGAGGTCTTCGCGACATTCGTGAGGTCGAGCGCCGTCGACTCGACCGTGACGCCGGCGCTGGCGCTGTCACCTGACAGGCGGCAGGCCTGGACGACCAGTCGCTCACCCGAAGTCGCGAAGCCCGAGGCGACCTCGTCGCTGCCGCTGTACGCCGAGCCGGCGACGACGCGCCCGCTGTCGGCGTCGAAGATGGCGAGGTCCCAGTCGCCCCGTGCGGCGTTCAGCCGAGCCGTGACCGCCCCGGCAGCGGGCATCGTCACCCGCTGCTGCGCGAAGCCGGCGCCCGCCGACAGCTTCCGTTCGGCGCAGCGGCGGTCGACCGCGTCGCCGGCCGACACGTCTGTCGCGAGCAGCTCGCCGGCGAAGGCCGTCGACGTCGCTCCGAGCAGGACCGCGAGCGCGGTCGCCATCGTAATGCAGTACCGAGCTCTCAGCACAGAGATCCTCCCCCGAACGATCGCCACGAACAATGTCATACAACGTTCGCACGAGCCAGAACTTGCGAATTTGCCGGCCGGACGGCGTGCAGCGCTCGATCAGCGGCACCTGCTGTGGCGCGACTGCTTGCGGCTCATCGATCGCGCACAGCTGCGCCGAGAGATGACGTGGTTCTTCGGTGCCGTGCTCGCCGTTGCCGGGCGACGTCGCAAACGAA
>DASYVZ010000115.1:0-8844 GCA_035936515.1 Solirubrobacteraceae bacterium
GTCGCGGCGCGCGCGACGTTCGGCGACGCGGCGGCCGGCGAGGCCGGGCGCCGGCGCATCATGGAGCTCGCCTCGCCGCGAGCGGTCGCGACCGCGCTGCGTGCGGTCTACGACGCGGTCCTGCGCTGATCCTCTCGAAGCCGTAGCGATGAGCCGGCGATTGGGCGACTCGGCCGGACGTCTCGACTCCGCCGAGATGCAGGTGGTCGACGAAGCTCTGCGTCTCATCTTCGCGCTGTAGACCGCGAACCGCTGCTCCGGCGGTCATGACGCGCCGAGTGCGGGATATCGCACCGGGCGTGTCAGAACCGCCGTTGCGGAACCGTGCGGCCCCAGGAATCGACGGGTAGCTATCCCTTGCCGGCGTCGTCGCCCGGGATGTCCGCGCCTGCGTCCTCCTCGGAGGAGGAGTGGACGTCCATCGCATCCTCGACCTCGTCGTCGCCCGTCGTGTCGGCCGTGGCGTCGACGTCGGTGTCGGGGATGCTCGGCTCGGTGCCGGCGGGAGGTGGCGCGGTCGCGGCCGTGGCGGCCTTCTCGCTCGCCGCCACCGCTGAGTCGGTGGCGTCCAGACCGCCGACCTCGACCGCGGTGGGCTGCGCCGTACCCGGCGCGGGCGGCGGCGTGTACAGCGGCTCGGCGGTGCCTCCGCCTTTGAGCTTCTTCGAGACGGCGGCGCCGACGCCGCCGACGACGGCGGCCGCACCGGCGATCTTCAGCGGCCTGCTCTTCAGGGCGTTCTTCGTGCGCGAGGGACCGGACCTGCCGGCGGCCTTCGCGGCGCGCTTGCGCGCCTTCGCGGTGGCCTTGGAGGCCTTCTTCGTCGCCTTCGAGGCCTTCTTCGTGCCCGTCGCGACGGAGGTCGCCGCTCGCTCGGCCAAACGCCACTCCGACCACGTCTTCGCGACGGAGGCGAAGGCGTCGAGCGCCTGATTGCGTTTCTTGTCCTGGCGCATCGGAAGTTTCATGAGGTGCTCCTGGTCGTTATCGGCCCCGGCCGGGGCTCGGACCCACAAGGCGCGCCTACCCTCCCGCCCCCGAACGCCAAACGAAGGTATTGCGGCGCGAGCACGCGGGGACCCGCCGACTAGACTCGGCGACCGCATGCGGACCCTCGTCACCGGTGGCGCCGGCTTCATCGGGTCGCACCTCGTCGACGCGCTGCTCGCCCGCGGCGACACCGTCACGGTCGTCGACGACCTCTCCAGCGGTCGCATGTCGAACCTGGCCGAGGCGCTCGCAAACGGCGCCGAGCTCCATCAGGCCGACATCCGCGCCGGCGCCGCGCTGGCCGCCATCGTCGCCGCCGCGCGGCCGCAGATCGTCTTCCACCTCGCCGCGCAGGTCGACGTGCGCCGCTCGCTCACCGACCCGGCCTTCGACGCGCGCACGAACGTCGAGGGCACGATCAACGTGCTCGAGGCTGCGCGCACCGCCGGCAGCGAGCGGATCGTCTTCTCCTCCACCGGCGGCGCGATCTATGGCGAGACCCACCTCCTGCCCACGCCGGAGAGCGTGCCCGCGCTGCCGATGGCGGCCTACGGGCAGAGCAAGCGCGCCGCCGAGCTCTATCTCGGCCTCTACGAGCGCCTGTACGGGATGTCGACGCTGGCGCTGCGCTTCGGCAACGTCTACGGGCCGCGTCAGGACCCGCACGGCGAGGCCGGCGTCATCGCGATCTTCTGCGGCAGGCTGCGCGAGGGCACGCCGCCGCGGATCTTCGGCGGCGGGACGCAGACGCGCGACTACGTCTACGTCGGCGATCTCGTCGAGGCACTCGTCCGCGGCGGCGACGTGCGCGAGGGCGGCGTCGTGAACGTCGGCACGGAGGAGGAGACCTCGGTGCTCGAGCTCGTGCGCGTGCTGTCCGACCTGCACGGACCCGGTGCGCCCGAGCCCGAGTTCGCTCCCGCGCGGCTCGGCGAGGTCGAGCGCTCGTGCCTGGAGGCCGGCCGCGCCCGGGAGCTGCTCGGATGGCGCGCCCGCACGCCGATCGCCGAGGGCCTGCGGCTGACGTACGAGGCGCTTGGCGCCTCGCGCGCGGCCGGTTCTTAAAACCTGCTTGCGCGCAGGCGGGAAGCAGCGGTAGGGTCCCGCCTTGGCCGGGGGAGAAGCGCGGTGCTGCGGGCGCCGAGGCGCGAGTCGCGCCCGGCGCCCCGCGCGTCGGCTACTCGGTTGGGAGCTGCTCGCGCAGCCACTGCACCGTCTGCGCGACCCCCTCTTCGACGCCGATGCGCGCCTCCCAGCCCAGCATGCGCCTGGCCTTGCTGACGTCCGGCCATCGTCGCTGCACGTCGACGGCGAAGGTCGGCAGGTGCTCGAGCTCGAACGTCGCCGGATCGCGGTCGCACGCCTCCCAGACGATCCGCGCGATCTCGGTGACCGTCAGCTCCTCGGAGGCGGAGATGTTGAAGTCCTCGTGCAGTCCGGCGGGGGAGGCCATCGCGGCCACGACGCCGTCGGCGATGTCGTCGATGTGCGTCAGCGTGCGCGTCTGCTCGCCCGAGCCGAAGATCTCCAGCGGATGCTGGCCCGACAGCGCCTTGCGGATGAGGTCCGGCACGGCGTGCGCGATGCCAGGCTCGTCGTCGGGCATCTCGCCTGGACCGTAGGCGTTGAACGGCCGGCAGATCGTGTAGGGCAGCCCGTGCTCGTCGTGCGCTGCGCGGCACCAGACCTCGCCGGCCATCTTCGAGAAGCCGTACGCCGAGCGCGGCATCGGCGTCTCCCAGACGTGCTCCTCGGTCGTCGGGTACTGCGTCGCGCGCTCGAAGACCATCGAGGAGGAGACATAGACGAAGCGCTCGACGCCGTGGTCCAGTGCGGCCTGGATGATCGCGTCGTACAGCGCGTTGTTGACCGACGTCAGGGTGTGCGGAAGCTTGTGGAAGTTCGCGATTCCACCGACGATCGCCGCGAGGTGGATGACGTGCGTGCAGCGTTCCATCGCCTCGCGCGCCTGCGCGTGGTCGCGCAGGTCGCCGGTGTGGACCTCGCAGCCCTCGCGCATCCACTGTGGCGCCTTGCGCTGGTCGGACACCCGCACCTCGTAGGCCGGATCGCGCAGCAGGCGCCGGACGACGGCGGCGCCGATCGTGCCGGCGCCGCCCGTGACCAGCACGCGGCTCAAGGCAGCGCCACCCGCCCGTTCGACAGCGCGCTCAGCTCGGCGACGTAGCCGAACACCTGGCCCGCGCCGAAGCAGTCCCACGGGTCGACGACCAGAGCGCCGTCGCCGGTCAGGGCCGCGACCGCGTGCAGCACGTCGGAGCCCATGAACTCCGCGTGGTTTGCGGCGATGACGACGGCCGCGGCGTCGGCGACGGTCTCTTCGAACGGCGGGGTCGGCGTCGCGACGCGCGGGTCGTGCACCGCGACGTCGGCGAGCTCGCGCTCGAGCAGGCGCACGAGCTTGTGCGCGAGCGAGTCGCGCTCGTCGTCGGTGTCGCCCTTGAAGGCCAGCCCGAGCACGGCGATCTTGCGCCCGTTGAGCCCACCGAGGCGGCGCTTCATCCCCTCCACGAGAAACAGCGGCACGGACTCGTTGACGCGCGAGACCGCGAGCAGCATGCCCGGGGCGTTGGAGCGCTCCTCGCTGAAGGCGAAGTCCTTGCGCAGGCAGGTGCCACCGGTCAGGCCGGGCTTGGCGATGCCGCCGCGCGGATAGTCGCGGTTGATGAGGTCGATGACGTCGAAGACGTTGGCGCCGTGCTGCTCGCAGTCCATCATGAGCAGGTTGGGCAGCGCGAAGTTCGCGTAGCGCAGGATGTTCGTCCAGATCTTGGCCAGCTCGGCCTGCACGGGCGTCGTCTGCACGATCGGCGCCGCGAAGGTGGAGAACAGCGCGCCGACACGCTCGCCGGAGGCCTCACCGACACCGCCGATGATGCACGGCAGCGTGTCGATCTCCTCGAAGAAGCGCCCCGCGGCGATGCGCTCCGGTGCGTGCGCGACGAAGACGTCTTCGCCGATCTGAAAATCGCGGTGCTTGGCCAGGTAGCCGGCGACGAAGTCCGTCGTACCGGGAGCGATCGTCGAGCGCAGGACGATCGTGTGACCTTCGCGCAGGTGGCCGAGCAGGTCGTCCAGCGCCGAGCGGATGTCGGAGATGTCGATCTCGATGTGCGAGAACGACGGCGTGCCGAGCGTGATGACGATGTGCTCGGCGAGCGCGGCGTCGGCGACACGGTCTGAGACAGTGAGGGTGCCCGCCGCGTGAACGCGGTCGAGGGCTTCCTGGGCGCCGGGCTCCTCGAACGGCATCCGCGCGTCGCGCACCGCCTGAAGGCGGTCGGCGTCCTTGTCGATGCCGAGCACGGTGAGGCCGCGATCGGCGAACGAGATGGCTAGCGGGAGACCGATCCGGCCGAGCCCGATGACAGCGACCGACGGCATGAGGCCGTGAATCTATCGCGCGGGCGTGTCGCCCATCATGCGGTGTCGCACGTACTGCCGCGCGAAGCCCGTGATGAAGCGAGGGTTGTAGCGCACGTACCGCGGTGCCAGGCGGCGCGGTTCCTGCGCCATCCGAAACAACCATTCCAGCCCGGCGGACTGCATCCACTGCGGTGCCTGTGGGACGAGCCCGGCGTGAAAGTCAAACGCCGCGCCGACGCCGACCAGCACCGGAACGTCGAGCCGCTCACGCATCGCCGCCATCCACTTCTCCTGCTTCGGCGCGCCGACGCCGACCCAGACGACATCCGCATTGGAGGCGTTCATCTCGGCGACGATCGCGTCCTCCTCCTCGTCGGAGAGGTCGCGGTACGGCGGCGAGTATCCGCCGACGATCTTCACCCCCGGGAAGCGCTGGCGCAGGTTCAGCGCAAGCTGCACGAGCGCGCCCTGGTTGCGGCCGCCGTAGAGGTACATCCGCGCGCCTGTCTCCGCCGCGCGGTCGCAGTAGCGGGCCATCAGCTCCGGCCCGTAGACGCGATCGTCGAGGTCGCCGCCGAGGGCGTTCATCGCCCACACGAGCGGCTGCCCGTCGGGCACCGTCAGCGACGAGTTCAGCACGGCCTCGCGCAGCTCGGGATCCTCATCGCAGACCATGACCGTGTGAGTGGCCGCTACGCAGATGTAGCCCTTCTGGCGGTGGGCGACCGTCGCGTCGATCCAGTCCATCGTCGCGTCGTAGTCCGTCATCGCCAACGGGATGCCGAGGACGTTGACGTGTTCGGGGGCGATCGGGGCGGGTGCCATCGGCTTGGGAGGGCTTGGCACCCCGCTGTGGAGGGGGCGGGAGAGGGTCATCTGCGGGTCTGACACTGAAGCGGACGTGCTCAGGGTACGAGTGACAACGCTCGCGGACGCAAAAGGTTGCGTTCTTGCAGGGGCGCCTCCATTGGCTACCCGCACGGAGTTCGTGACAACCGGCCGGTTACCCTCCCGCGATGCCGCGCGCGCTCATCACCGGGATCACGGGGCAGGACGGCTTCTACCTCTGCGAGCAGCTGCAGGGTGCGGGCTATGAGGTCGTCGGGCTCCTACGCGCCCGGTCGCAGGCTCCTGCCGGCATCGGCGCCGTGCGGGGCGATCTGGGCGATCCGCCGTCGCTGCGAGCGGCGGTGCTCGACACCGCGCCCGACGAGCTCTACCACCTCGCCGCACCGACGTTCGTGCCGGCGTCGTGGAAGGACCCGGCGGGGACGCTCGCGCTCGTCGCCGGCGCCACGGCGACGCTGCTGCAGGCCGCGCGCGAGGTCGAAGGCATGCGCGTGCTCGTCGCAAGCTCCGGCGAGGTCTTCGGCGCCGCGAACGTGTCGCCGCAGAACGAGGACACGCCGATGCGTCCCCGCTCGCCCTACGGCGTGGCCAAGGTGGCGGCGTTCGGCTTCGTCGACACTCTGCGCCAGAAGCACGGCCTGCACGCCTCGAGCGCGATCGCCTACAACCACGAGTCGCCCCGGCGCCCGGAGCGGTTCCTGCCGCGCAAGGTCGCGCGCGCGGCGGCCGCGATCAAGCTCGGCCTGCAGGACGAGCTCGTGCTCGGAGACATGCGCGCCGTGCGCGACTGGTCGCATGCGCGTGACGTCGTGCGCGGATACCGGCTCATGCTCGAGCAGGACGAGCCGGGCGACTACGTCCTGGCCAGCGGCGTCGGGCGCACGGTGGGCGAGCTCGTGGCGGCCGCGTTCGCGGTCGTCGAGCTCGAGCCGGAGCGCTACGTGCGCGTCGACGAGGCGCTCGTGCGTCCCGCGGAGCGCACGCCGCCGGTCGGCGACATCAGCCGGGCGCGCCAGCGGCTGGGCTGGGAGCCCGCGACGAGCTTCGAGGCGATGATCGACGAGATGGTGCAGGCCGACCTCGCTGCGCTGCGCGCGCTCAGCGCCTAGCGGTCCAGGGCACCGCGATCGGGCACGGGGGCGTGCTTGCGAAGACGGTCTCCACGGTCCCCGCCGCCCTCCTCGAGCCGGTGAAGCGCCCGCCGAAGAAGCCCCCCCCGAGCGACAGCCGGAAGCTGCCGTCGGGGGCCACGATCGTCGATGAGGTGGGAGGCAGGCCGAACGA
Source organism: Solirubrobacteraceae bacterium (assembly GCA_035936515.1). Lineage (GTDB taxonomy): Bacteria > Actinomycetota > Thermoleophilia > Solirubrobacterales > Solirubrobacteraceae > CADCVQ01. The sequence goes on from DASYVZ010000115.1 coordinate 6,511, forward strand.
TGCGCTCGGCGTGCAGGTGCTGCGCACGGTCCCTCCGATCATCTCGACGGCGCGCCCGCCGCTGAAGACCTTGAAGCTCAGCGGCGACCCCGTGACGGAGCCGCGCCAGGTGCCGGTGCGCACGGACCTGCGATTCACGGCCTTCGCGCTCCAGCGCTTCACGCCGGTGTCGCACGAGACCTCGACGTTCGACCGCGCGCGAAACGTGCCGGAGGCGCGCCGGGGCGAGGTGAAGCGGCCGGAGACGCGCTGGTAGATCAGGTTGCCGGCGCGGAACGTGTCCGAGAAGCGACCCGTTCTCGACACGCGGATGAGGCGCACCCGGCCGCGGATGCCCTCCGGCACGCCGGCGCAGTCCGAGCCGAGCTCGATGGCGAAGAAGCGCACGGCGCGGCGGCCGTCGCGGTTGATCACCTGAAAGGCCGCCCGGTTGGCGCCGTCGCCGTAGAAGTCCTTGCGCACCGGCGTCGCGCCGGGCGCGGCGGCCGGCCAGGCCAGCAGCATGCCCACCGTCGCCGACACAAGCGTCGCGCGCGCTGCCACGGCTGTCCTGCTGGGCATGCTGCACCTCCGGCTCGCTGGGCTGGACCCACGCTCGGCGCGAGCCTCTGAGGCGTGGATGCTACTCGGCGGTTCAAGCGACGGCTCCGGACGGCGCTGCGCGAAACGAGCCCGCGGCCGAGGTCGCTGCCGACGCTTCTACACTTGCGCGCATCATGGCCGTCGGAGTCATCGGGATGGGCTACGTCGGCCTGCCGCTCGCCATGGCCTTCGCCGCGGAGGGGCGTGACGTCGTCGCGGTCGACATCGACCGGCGCAAGGTCGACGCGCTGCGCGCGGGACGCTCCTACATCGAGGACGTCGCCGACGAGGTGCTCGCCGCCGCCGCCCCGCGGATCACCGCGACGACGCGCTTCGCCGAGCTGGCGCGCTGCGACGCCATCCTCATCTGCGTGCCGACGCCGCTGAGCGCCAACCGCGAGCCGGACCTCGGCCCGCTCGTCGGCGCGGCGCGCACACTCGCCGAGGTGCTGCAGGCCGGTCAGCTCGTCGTGCTCGAGTCGACCACCTATCCCGGCACGACGCGCGACCGCCTGGCGCCGATCCTCGCCGAGTCGGGCCTGGTCGCCGGCATCGACTTCAGCCTCGCCTTCTCGCCCGAACGCGTCGATCCCGGCCGCACCGACTACACGATGCGCACCACGCCGAAGGTCGTCGGCGGGCTGACCGAGTCCTGCCTCGAGCGCGCCGCCGGCCTGTACGGGGAGATCTGCGACACGATCGTGCGGGTCTCCACGCCGGAGGCCGCGGAGCTCACGAAGCTGCTGGAGAACATCTTCCGGTCGGTGAACATCGCGCTCGTCAACGAGCTGGCGATGCTCTGCGACCGGATGGGAATCGACGTCTGGGAGGTCGTCGACGCGGCCGCGACGAAGCCCTACGGCTTCATGCGCTTCGAGCCCGGGCCCGGGATGGGCGGCCACTGCCTGCCCGTCGACCCGTTCTACCTGTCCTGGCGGGCGCGCGAGTTCGACATGGCGACGGAGTTCATCGAGCTCGCCGGCAAGGTCAACCAGCAGATGCCCTACCACTGCGTGTCGAAGGTCGAGCGCCTGCTCAACGCGGCCAGCAAGCCGGTGCGGGGCTCGAAGGTCGCGGTGCTCGGTGTCTCCTACAAGGCGGGCGTCGGTGACGTGCGCGAGTCGCCGGGGCTGAAGATCGTGACGCTGCTGGCTGCGCTCGGCGCCGACCTGCGCTACCACGACCCGTTCGTGCCCGACCTGCCGGAGCTCGGGCTGCGCAGCCGGCCGCTGGACGAGGTCGTCGCCGACGCCGACCTCGCGCTGATCGTGACCGCCCACCCCGGCGTCGACCACGACGCGGTCGTTGCGCAGGTGCCGCTGACGCTGGACCTGCGCGGGGTGACGCGCAAGTCGGGCGGTCGCGCCGTGCTGCTGTAGCGCGCAGCGGCCCACCGTCGTCGGCCTCGCAGACAACGGCAGACGGACGCTACGGGCGGATCAGCCGCGTGCGGACGCTCGCTGCGCCGCTGACGCAGCCTCCGCCTGCGTCGCAGACGATCTCGGTGTCGGTCCAGCCGGCTAGCAGCATCCCTCCGCCCGTCGCCGTGACGAGCGGCTCTGCGGCGCGGTGGCCGGGCTGGGAGACCATCCGCGCGGTCCCCGCCGGCCGGCCGGTCGAGGTCGCGCGCTGGACGAAGACCTGCCGTGCGGGGCCGGCGCTGGCACGGACGAAGCCGTAGGCCCAGCCGCCGTGCGCGGGATCGGAGGCGACGACGACCGGCCCGGCGCCGAGGCGGTAGCGCAGCTTGGC
>DASYVZ010000116.1:0-4150 GCA_035936515.1 Solirubrobacteraceae bacterium
GCTTCGACATCGTCGCGACCACCGCGGAGGAGGCGCGCAAGCCCCAGCGCGACATGCCGCGCGGCATCCTCGGATCACTGGCGATCACGACGGTGCTCTACGTCGCCGTCGCGCTCGTGCTCACCGGGATGCTCGTCTACAGCGAGCTCAACACGGCCGCGCCGATCGCGACGGCCTTCGAGAGCGCCGACCGGCCGTGGGCGAGCGGGTTCATCTTCGCGGGCGCCCTGATCGCGCTGACCAACACCGTCCTCATCCTGCTGCTCGGCCAGTCGCGCGTCACCTTCGCGATGGCGCGTGACCGGCTGCTGCCAGATCAGCTCGCCAGAACGCACCCGCGCTACGGCACACCGTCGCGCATCACGATCATCATCGGCGTCCTCGTCGCCATCCTCGCCGGCGTCACGCCGATCGCCACCGCCGCCGAACTCGTCAACATCGGCACGCTGTTCGCGTTCATGCTCGTGTCCGTCGGCGTTCTCATCCTGCGTCGCCGCGAGCCCGAGCGGCCGCGCCCCTTCCGGACGCCCGGCGTCCCGATCGTGCCCATCCTCGCGATCGTCCTGTCCATGGTGCTCATCGTCACGCTCGAGCCCCTGACGTGGCTGCGCTTCCTGGTGTGGATGCTGATCGGCCTCGTCGTCTACTTCCTCTACAGCCGCAAGGCCAGCATCGTCGGACAACGACGCGAGGCCGAGGGCGACGCCTAGAGGCCTCTAGGAGGCGAGCGCCTCCCAGCGCGCGAACGCCTCTTCGACGGCGCGCTTGGCCGCCGCATGGCGCTGCGAGGACCGCGCCGTGGCCTCGGCCGTCGCCCATGCCGCCGGGTCGGCGAGATCGGCCTCGAGGTTCTTCAGCGCCGCCTCCGCCTGTTCGATCTCGCGCTCGAGCTCGCGCATCCGCCGGCGCGCGTTCTTCGAAAGTCCGTTGTTCGAGGCGCCGTCGGCGCCCCCACCGCCGTTTGCGCCCTCGACAAGCGCCGCCGGTGTGGCCGCGGCGAGCCGCTCGCCGGCGCAGCTGGCACCCGCCGCAGACGGCTGCCGGGCATGCGCGGCCTTCCCCTTCTTGTGCTTCGGCGTGGGCTGCGCAGCGGCCCTCGCAGCCGGCGTTGGCGTGGGCGTGGACGTCGGCGGCGGCGCAGCACCCGCCCGTGCCGCCGCCTTCGCCGCCTTGCCGGCGACGTTCTTCGACGCGCGCTCGGCCGCGCGCTTCTCCTCGCGCACGCGCACGTACTCCTGCCAGCCACCCTCGTAGGAGCGCAGCGTCCCGTCGAGCACCGCGACCGTCCGCGTGCCGACCGCCTCCAGCAGCGCACGATCGTGCGAGACCAGCAGCAGCGCGCCCTCGAAGGACAGCAGGGCATCCTCGAGCGCCTCGCGGCTCTCGATGTCGAGGTGGTTCGTCGGCTCGTCGAGGATCAGGACGTTGGCGCCCGACGCGACGAGGATCGCCAGCGACAGGCGCCGCCGCTCGCCGCCGCTCAACCCGTCGAGCGGCTTCTGGCCGTCCTCGCCGCTGAACAGAAAGCGGCCCAGCAGCGCGCGCGCCTTCTGCGGCGTCAGGCCGGTGTGCACGGCGGCGGCCTCGGCCACGGTGCGCGCCCGCGAACCGTCCCCACCCACCCCGCGCGACAGCTCGTCGGCGTGCTGGGAGAGATGGCCGATCTTCACGTTGTGGCCGGTCGAGAGCTTGCCCGCCGCCAGCGGCCGGACGCCCGCCAGCGTGTCGATCAGCGTCGTCTTGCCAGCGCCGTTGGGCCCGACGAGCGACACGTGCTCGCCGCGCTCGAGCCACAGCTCGGCGTCCTCGAGAAGAACACGGGACGGATTCGCCCCGACCTCGATGCGCCCGCGGGTCATCTCGAAGACGACGCGCCCGCTGCGCTCGGGCGCCTTGAACTGGAACTTCAGCCCCTCACGGTCGCGCGGGTCGCGCTCGATGCGCTCGATCTTCTCCAGGCGCTTGACGCGCGACTGCGCCTGCCGGGCCTTCGTCGCCTTCGCGCGGAAGCGCTCGACGAAGCGTTCGAGGCGCGCGATCTCGGCCTGCTGCTTGTCGATCGCACGGCCCAGCGCGATCTCGCGCGCGGCGAGCTCCTTGCGCCACTGCGTCCACGTGCCGGGAAAGAAGCGCGAGCGGCCGGCCTCGAGCTCGAGCACGGCGGTGCCGACCGCCTCGAGGAACCAGCGGTCGTGGGCGACGAGCACGATCGCGGCATCGAGCGACATGAGCGTCTTCTCGAGCCACTCGAGCGACTCGATGTCGAGGTGGTTCGTCGGCTCGTCGAGCAGCAGCAGATCCGGATCGCCCGCGAGCGCGCGGGCGAGCGATGCGCGCGTGAGCTCGCCGCCGGAGAACGTCTTCAGCGAGCGGTCGAGGTCGTCCTCGCCGAAGCCCAGGCCGCGCACCATCGACGTCGCGCGGTCGCGCCACGTCCAGCCACCGGCGTGCTCCAGGCGCGCCTCGGCGCGTGCGTAGGCGTCGAACGCCGAGTCGTCCCCGTCGGCCATCGCCTGCGCGAGGCGCGAGAGGTCCTGCTCGACCGCGATGAGATCCGCGCAGCCGCCCAGGATGTAGTCGCGCAGCGTGAGGTCGCGCTCGCGCGGCGGGCGCTGGTCGTGCAGCGCCACCTTGCAGCCCTTCTCGAAGGACAACTCGCCGCCGTCGATCGACGTCTCGCCGGCGAGCATCCGCAGCAGCGTCGTCTTCCCGGCGCCGTTGCGCCCGGCGATCGTCAGCCGTTCGCGACGCTCGAGCTTGAACGACACGCCCCGCAGCAGCGGGTTGCCGGCCATGTCCTTGCTGAGGTCGGAGGCGATGAGAACGGCCATGCCTCCATGGTAGGTCGCCGCGGACGACGCATGACGCGAACGGCCTTAGAGGTTCGGCCCCCGGTCCGGCCCCTCCTCCTCGTCGGCCTCCCCGTACTCCGCCGGGGAGCGATCGGACTCGGCTTCCGGGGTGAACGCGTCGCGCTCGGGAAACCCCTCGCCGTCGTCGTGGCTGGCGTTGCGCACAAGGTCGCGCTCGGCGAGCTCGAAGCCGTCGCCCTCGCCGCCGCCGGCTTCGTAGACCGGTCTCATCGCGGGGTCGAGCGGCTCCGCGGGGTCGGCGCCGCCGACGTCAGGATTGCGGCCGCCGATGGCGGCCGCCTCACGCGCTGCCTCCCACTCCTCGCGCGTGGCGAAGTCGGGATCGTTCTCGTCGTAGCGTTCCATTGCAGACGAGCTACCCGATCCGCAGCGCGATCCATCGGCGACCTCAATAAACTCCGTCTCGTGCTTCGCGGCCTGCCGATCAGCGCCATCCTCGCGATCACCGCCGTCCTGGTCGCGGCGGCACCGGTGCTCGCGCACGACGGCGGCGAGGGCTGGTGGGGCGAGACGAACGACCGCGTCGTCACGAACGCGGGCTTCATCCTCATCGTCTTCTTCCCGCTCTTCATCGCCCTCGTGTCGCTGCTGCAATGGCGCCTGGAGAAGCGCAAGGACCGTCGCAAGGCCGAGGCCAAGGCCCGCGCGAAGTCCCAGGGCGGCTGGTAGACGCCGCGCGCCGCGCGCGCCGCCGTAGGCTTGCCTCGTCAGGAACCAGCGAAGAGGAGAGCCATGGCGTATTTCGTGACGGGCGCGACCGGCTTCATCGGGCGTCATCTCGTCGAGCGGCTGCTCGAGCGCGACGGCGACGTCCATGTGCTCGTCCGGAGCGGCTCGCAGGAGCGCCTCAACGCGCTCGTCGGGCGCTGGGGCGAGGCTGCCGCGGACCGTGTCCAGCCGGTGCTCGGCGATCTGCAGGAGCCGCGTCTCGGGCTGTCGCACGAGCAGATCGCCGCGCTGCGCGGGCAGATCGAGCACTTCTTTCACCTCGCCGCGATCTACGACATGACGGCCGCCGCGGAGGTCAACGAGCGCCTCAACGTCGTCGGGACGCGCAACGCCGTCGACCTTGCGGGCGCGCTGGAGGCCGAGCACCTGCATCACGTCTCATCGGTGGCCGTTGCCGGCGACTTCAAGGGCCTCTTCCGCGAGGACATGTTCGACGAGGGCCAAGGCCTGCCCTCGCCCTACCACCACACGAAGTTCGAGGCCGAGAAGCTCGTCCGCGAGCAGTCCCCGGTGCCGTGGCGCATCTACCGGCCGGCGATCGTCGTCGG
>DASYVZ010000117.1:0-10561 GCA_035936515.1 Solirubrobacteraceae bacterium
TCGTGCGCGTCGACGTGGCAACCGACGTAGGCCAGCAGCGCGGTGTAGTAGAGCACCGCGCGCTCCTCCTCGTCGAGGTCGAGCCGCTCGGCGATCCGCAGGGCGATGAGGCATTGGCGCAGCACGTGCTCCATGGGCTGCCCGAGCCCGAGATCTGTGCCGAGAGACAGAACCGCCACGAGCTCGGCGAGCCGCATGCCGCGCCGGTCGAGCTCGTTCACGGCGAGAGTCCAAGCACGAGCGCGACCGCCTCGCGCGGATCCGCCGCCGCCTGCACCCCGTCGATCTGCCACGTGGCAAGGCCCACCACCGGCTTGCCGGCCTTCAGCGCGAGGGCGACCTCCGACAACGTCCCGTACTCGCCGCCGACGGCGACGAGCGCATCGACGCAACGCACGACGAGCCCGTTTCGCAGCTCCCCCATCCCGGTGGCCACGGCGAGCTCGACGAACGCGTTCGCCTCTCCGCGGTCCGTGCCCGGCAGGATCCCGAGGGTCATTCCGCCCGCCGCGCGCGCACCGCGGCAGGCGGCCTCCATGACACCGCCCAGCCCACCCGTCACGACGACCGCGCCGCGCCGCGCGAGCTCCCCGCCGACCGCCTCGGCGAGCGCGAGCAGCTCGGCCGCGACGGTGCCGCCGGCGCCCACCACGGCCACGTACGGCGCCGCGGCCATGGCGCGGGCTACGCGGGACGCACGACGACGTTGACGAGCTTGCCCGGCACGACGATCTCCTTGACGACCTGGTTGCCGTCGATGAACTGCTGCACGCGCTCGGACTCCCGCGCCAGCGCGACGAGCTGCTCGCGGGAGGCGTCCGAGGGCGCCTGCACGCGATCGCGCACCTTCCCGTTGACCTGCAGCACGAGCTCGAACGTGGCGGTCTCGATGAACGCGCGGTCGGACGCCGGCCAGGGCTGCTCCCAGACACGGTCGCCGGTCAGCCGGTGGTAGGCGTCGGTCGCGACGTGCGGCGCGAAGGGAAACAGCAACGAGGCCGCGGTGCTCAGCGCGAAGCGCACCGCGCCCGGTGAGGCGTCGGCGCGCTTGGCCGGCGTGACCTCGTTGACGATCTCCATCACGGCGGCGATCGCGGTGTTGAAGTTGAAGCGCTCGCTCATGTCGCTCGTGTCCTTGTCGATCGCCCAGTGCGCCTTGCGCATGAGCCGCTCGTCGTCCTGGTTACTTACGCCGGAGGCCGAGGCCGGCAGCGGGTGGTCCGGCAGATCGGCGGCGGCCTCGGCGCTCAGGCGCCACAGGCGCCCGAGGAAGCGGTGCACCCCCTCCATGCCGCTGTCCGACCAGTCGGCGTCCTGGTCGGGGGGGCCGATGAACAGGATGTAGGCGCGCGCGGTGTCGGCGCCGTACTGCTCGACGATCGTCTTCGGCGAGACGACGTTGCCGCGGTTCTTGGACATCTTCTCGCCGTCGCGCAGGATCATGCCCTGCGTGAAGAGCGCCGCGAACGGCTCCTGGATCTCGCCCGGCAGGTGACCGAGGTCGGCGAGTGCCTTCGTGAAGAAGCGCGCGTAGAGCAGGTGCAGGATGGCGTGCTCCACGCCCCCGATGTACTGGTCGACCGGCATCCATCGCGCGACGACCGCCGGGTCCCACGCCGCCGCCTCGTTGCCCGCGTCGCAGTAGCGCAGGAAGTACCAGGACGAGTCGACGAACGTGTCCATCGTGTCGGTCTCGCGCTCGGCCGCGGCGCCGCACTGCGGACACGTCGTACGTACCCATTCCTCGGCCGCCGCCAGCGGTGAGCGCCCGCGCGGCTTGTAGTCCTCGACCTCGGGCAGCACGACCGGCAGGTCCTCGTCGGGGACCGCCACCGGGCCGCAGGCCGGGCAGTGGATGATCGGGATCGGCGTGCCCCAGTAGCGCTGCCGGGAGATGAGCCAGTCACGCAGGCGGTAGTTGACCGATCCACGGCCCTTGCCCTCGCGCTCGAGCCAGGCGACGATCGCGCTCAACGCCGCGCGGTTGCCCATGCCGTCGAACTCCGGCGCGGAGTTCACGAGCGGCCCGTCGCCGCTGTAGGGCAGACCCTGAAGCTCGTCCTCGCACGGCGTTTGCGCGGTCTGCGGTGACTCGATGACCCGCCTGATCGGCAGCCCGTAGGTCTGCGCGAACGCAAAGTCGCGCTCGTCGTGCGCCGGCACGGCCATGATCGCGCCGGTGCCGTACTCCATCAGCACGTAGTCGGCGACGTACATCGGCAGCGCCTCGCCGTTGACGGGGTTGATCACGGTGCGCCCGAGCGCGACGCCGGTCTTCGCCTTGTCGACGTCGCCGCGCATCGTCTTGTCCGCCGTCAGCGCCCGGTTGACGTAGTTGCGCACCTCGTCCTCGTGCTCTGTGCCGGCGGCGAGCCGCAGCACGTCGGGGTGCTCGGGCGCCATGACGAAGAACGTCGCTCCGAACAGCGTGTCCGGCCGCGTCGTGAAGACCGTGTAGTCGGCGCCGAGATCGTCGTTGCGAAACACCACCTCGGCGCCGTCGCTGCGGCCGATCCAGTTGCGCTGCATCGTCTTGACGTGCTCGGGCCAGCGGATCGCCTCGAGATCCTCGAGCAGGCGGTCGGCGTAGTCGGTGATGCGAAAGAACCACTGCTTGAGCTGACGCACCTCGACGAGCGCTCCTGAGCGCTCGCCGCGCCCGTCCACGACCTGCTCGTTGGCGAGCACGGTCTCCTCGACCGGATCCCAGTTGACGGCCGCCTGCTTCTGGTAGGCCAGGCCGTGCTCGAAGAGCTGCAGGAAGATCCATTGCGTCCAGCGGTAGACGCCCGGCTCGTGCGTACCGAACTCCCGCGTCCAGTCGATCGACACGCCCCAGCGGCGAAACTGGCGCTGGAACTCCTTGATCGCCGTGTCGGTCGAGTCGCGCGGGTGCTGGCCGGTCTTGATCGCGTGGTTCTCCGCCGGCAGGCCAAAGGCGTCGTAGCCCATCGGGTGCAGCACGCGCCGGCCGGTGCGGCGATGGAAGTGCGCGACGGCGTCGCCGACGGAGTAGACCTTCAGATGCCCGATGTGCGGCTCGCCGCTCGGGTAGGGCAGCATCTCGAGCACATACGACGTCGGTCCGGACGCCGCCTCGTCGTTGGAGACCTCCCACGTGCCCTCGTCGGCCCACACGCGCTGCCAGCGGGGCTCGATCTCGGCGGGGTCGTAGTGGTGGTCGTCGGCAGCCATGAACGCGTGGCCGCCAAGGATAGGCGCCCCGGCGTGAGGTCCCGCGGGGCAGCTCAAACCGGCGCGCCACCCCCCGATGACGCGCCGGTGCCGAGCCGAGAGCTTGGGCTATACCGCCGCTTGGGCGCTGAGGCCGGCGGCCTCGCGCAGCAGGTCGGCCTTGCCGGTCTGCTCCCACGTGAAGTCCGGATCGTTGCGGCCGAAGTGCCCGTAGACCGCGGTCTTCTGGTAGATCGGGCGATGCAGGTCGAGCTCCTGGCGAAACGCGCCGGGCCGCAGGTCGAAGTGCTCGTCGACGAGCGCGGCGATCCGCTCGCGCGAGATGTGCTCCGTGCCGAACGTCTCGACCATGACGCTGACCGGATGCGCGACGCCGATCGCGTAGGCGACCTGCACCTCGAGACGGTCGGCGACGCCGGCGGCGACGAGGTTCTTGGCCACCCAGCGCGCGGCGTAGGCGGCGGAGCGGTCGACCTTCGAGGGGTCCTTGCCGCTGAACGCGCCGCCGCCGTGGCGGGCCATGCCGCCGTACGTGTCGACGATGATCTTGCGGCCGGTCAGCCCGCAGTCGCCGACGGGACCGCCGATGACGAAGCGGCCGGTGGGGTTGACCAGGAAGTTGGCGCGCAGCCTGTTCTCGTCGAACATGTCGGGCGGCAGGACCGGCAGCACGACGTGCTCCCACAGGTCGTCGCGGATCTGGTCGCGCGTCGCCCGGTCGTGGTGCTGCGTGGAGATCAGCAGCTTCTCGACGGCGACGGGCACCCCGTCGGAGTAGCGCACGAAGACCTGCGTCTTGCCGTCGGGGCGCAGGTAGTCGAGCGTCTCGTCGTGGCGCACCACCGCCAGCTGCTTGGCGAGCTGGTGGGCCAGCGAGATCGGCAGCGGCATGAGCTCGTCGGTCTCGTTGGTCGCGTAGCCGAACATCATCCCCTGGTCGCCGGCGCCGGCCTTGTCGAGCTCGTCGTCGTCGTTGGGGTCGGTCTGCGTCTCGTAGGACTGATCGACGCCCTGGGCGATGTCCGGCGACTGCTTGTCGATCGCGTTCAGCACCGCGCAGGAGTCGGCGGAGAAGCCGAGCTCGGCGTCGATGTAGCCGATGCCGCGGACCGTCTCGCGGGCCACCTCCTGGATGTCCACGAATATCTCGGTGGAGATCTCACCGGAAACGACGACGAGGCCGGTGTTCACCAGCGTTTCGCAGGCGACGCGGCCCGTGGGGTCATCGCGCATGACGGCATCCAGCACGCCATCGGAGATCTGATCGGAAACCTTGTCGGGATGACCCTCGGTCACCGACTCCGACGTGAAGAGGTACTCGTGCTGGGCGAAGTTGGTCATGCGCGGAAGGCTATCGGGCATCGCTGCGGCGGGACTTGCGCTCGTTGAAGTCGATGATCAGCGGGATGCCGTCCATGCCGAAGCGGGCCCGCATCCGGTTCTCGATGTAGTACGCGTAGTCGCGCGTCACGCGCTGGCGCGAGTTGACGGCGATCGCGAAGCGCGGCGGGCGCTCACCGATCTGCGCCGCGTAGAGCAGCTTGAGGCGATGGCCCTGCTTGGCCGGCGGCTGGCGCGCCTGCACGGCCTCGCCGATGAAGCGGTTGAGCTCCGGCGTGGGGATCCGTCCCTGCATGCGGTCGCCGAGCGCGATGACCTCCTTGAGCAGCCGTTCCATGTTGCGCCCGGTCAGCGCGCTGGCGGTCAGCACCTTCGGACGCAGGCGCAGCTTGTTGGCGACGTGGGCGCGCTCGTGGTCGAGGTCGGCCTCGGTCATCTCGGCGCTGTCCCACTTGTTGAGGACGATCGCGGTCGCGCAGCCCGACGTCATCGCGAGGTCGGCGATGCGCAGGTCCTGCTGCGTCACGCCGTCGTTGGCGTCGCAGACGACGAGCGCGACGTCGGCGCGCTCGGCGGCACGCTGCGAGCGCAGCGTCGTGTAGTACTCGACGGACTCTGAGACCTTCGACTGGCGCCGCATCCCGGCGGTGTCGACGACGACGATCTTGCGCCCGTCGATCTCCAGCGGCAGGTCGATCGCGTCGCGCGTCGTGCCCGCGACGTCGGACACGATCACCCGGTCTGACCCGACGAAACGGTTGACGAGCGAGGACTTGCCGACGTTCGGGCGCCCGATGACGGCGAGGCGGATGAGCGTCTCGTCGATCTCCTCGTCGTCCTCGGGCAGCAGGTCGACGAGGCGGTCGAGCAGGTCGCCCGTCCCCAGCCCCTGAGCGGCGGAGACCGCCATCGGCTCGCCGAAGCCGAGCCGATGCGCCTCGACGGCGAGCGGGATGTCGTTGACGCTGTCGATCTTGTTGGCCGCCACGACGACCGGCATCCGCGAGCGCCGCAGCAGGTCGGCGAGCTCGTCGTCGCCGGGCCGCAGGCCGGCTTTGGCGTCGAAGACGAACAGCGCGACCTGCGCGTCGGCGAGGGCGGCCTTGGCCTGCTTGCGGATCGAGCCCGCGATCGGGTCGCGATCCTCGTTGTCCATGCCGCCGGTGTCGATCAGCGTGAAGCGCCGGCCGTTCCACTCGGTGGCGATCTCCTTGCGGTCTCGCGTGATGCCCGCGCGCTCGTGGACGACCGCCTCGCGGGAGTTCGCGAGGCGGTTGACGAGCGAGGACTTGCCGACGTTCGGATAGCCGACGACCGCGACCTTCATCGCACCGCCTGCACGAGCCGGGCGATCCGGTCGACGACCTCGTCGACGCTCAGCCCGGTGGTGTCGACGAGCAGCGCGTCGGGCGCGGGCTGCAGCGGAGAGTGCTCGCGCGTCGTGTCACGCTCGTCGCGCGCGATCTGAGCGGCCAGCACCTCCGCGGGGTCCGCCCCGGTCTGCGCGGCGCGCCGCTGCGCGCGCTCCTCGGGCGAGGCGGTGAGAAAGACCTTGAGCTCGGCGTCGGGCGCGACGACGGTCCCGATGTCCCGACCTTCCGCGACGTAGTCGCCGTCGCGGATCATCTCGCGCTGCAGCGCGACGAGCCGTTCGCGCACCTCCGGCCGGGCGGCGACCTCCGAGGCGCGCGCGCTGACCTCGGGCGAGCGAATCGCCTCGGTGACGTCCTCCCCGTCGAGCGTCACCTGGCCGCCGAGCTCGATCTGGCAGCGCAGCGGATCCTCTGCGCCGCGCAGCTCGGCGAGCGCGACGCAGCGATACATCGCCCCGCTGTCGAGGTACGTGTAACCGAGTGCGTCGGCGACGGCGCGGGCGACCGTCGACTTGCCGGCCCCGGCGGGGCCGTCGATGGCGATCAGCATGGGCTGAGCATAGGCGGGGCCCGCGTGGCGGCCCGGCGGCGCACGGCACGCCGTTGTGGCAGGCTCGCATGCGTGAGCCCGATGTACGAGCGTGCGTGAAGCCCGGCGACGACCTTTCCGCGGAGTCGCTGGCCGCGATCGTCGGCGACCGTAGCGTCCAGAGCCATCGGGTGCTGCTGTCGACCGCGGTGTCCGCGGCCGACTGGGCTCGCGCGGGCGCGCCCCATGGCGCCGCGGTCGTGACCGACCATCAGATTGCGCCGCGCGGACGCGCCGGGCGGCCCTGGAGGGTCACTCCGGGTCGCGATCTCGCCTTCGCGCTCGTGCTGCGTCCGGCGCTGCAGTCCGAGCGCGAGGGCTGGCTCTACCCGGTCGTGGTGACGGCGCTGGCCGACGCCTGCGCCGGTGAGCTGACGATCGAGTGGCCCGACGAGATCCAGCGCGACCGCGCCATGGCGGCCGCCGTCGGCATCGAGGTCCGCCTCGGCGGCCCGACGATCAAGTGGGCGGTCGTCAACGTCCTCATCCGCGATGCCGAGCCGCCGCGCGGCCCGCTGCTGGGCTCGGTCCTGCAGGCGATCGACGGACGGCTCGCCGCCGCGCCGACCGCCGTGCTCGCGGACTACGTCCCGCTCTGTCGCACGATCGGCCGCGACGTCCGGGTGCGGCTGCTCGGCGGCGCGACGAGGCTGCAGGGACGCGCCCTCGAGGTGCTCGACGACGGCGCGCTGGTGATCGACGCCGAGGGCGGACGTCGCGTCCCCGTGCGACCGCAGGACATCAGCTCGATCGAAGGAGTGTGAGCGCTACGCGTCGCGCCGCGCGTCGCGCAGCGTCCAGAAGAGCGTCGCCTCGCCGACGCCGAGGTTGCGCCAGGCGATGATCGCCGTCCCGTCGAGCAGGAGCGCCTCGCCGGCCGTGAGCACGGGGCGCCCCGTCTCGAGCACGACTTGGACGAGCCCGCTTGCGACGGTGACGAGCTCGACTCCCTTGTGCGTCATATGCGGCTCCGCCGTACCGCGCCGCGAGATTCGCACGAGGTACACGCGCAACCCCGCGTGCCGGTCGTCGAGCAGCGCGAGCGGCTCGCTGCGATCTTCGGTGCGGCGGCGCGGCGGTGAGCGGCGGCGGCCAAGGCGGTAGCCGGTCGCGACCTCGCCGCGCAGAAGCTCGTCGAGGGTGACGTTGAGCCCGGTGGCCAGCCCGAGCACGGTCTCGAGGGAGAGGCCGCGCTGGCCGCGCTCGGCCTGCGAGATCGCGCTGGCCGAGACGCCCGCGATCCGCGCGAGGTCCGACTGGCTGAGGTTTCGCTGCAGCCGCGCCGCGCGCAGGGCGTTGCCGATCCGGGAGACCATCGGCGCCGCGGTCAGGACGGGAAGGCCGTCGGCCTCCGTGAAGCGAAACACGCTGCCCTGGATCCCGGGCGGCCGTCCTTCCGCCTTGGCTACGCGCAACCGCCCCTGGTCGAGCATGAAGACGCACTGCGTGATCTCCTCGACGGTACGCCGCAGGGCGACATAGCCGTCGCTGGCGGACATCGACCAGTAGGCGATCGCGCCCACCTCGAGCAGCTGCGGGCAGCAGGTGGCGAAGAACCGGCCCGCGACCTCCGCGCCCCATCGCGCGGCCATGACGTCCAGCCCGTCGAACAGGATGAGGTTGCGCTCGGTGCCCCGGCAGCGCTCGAAGACGGCATGCAGCAGCGGCGCGGGCTGGGCGAGCTTGCTCTCCGGCCGGGCGTCGAGGACGTCGAAGCCCGGATACGTCGGCGAGTCCTCCCCGAGCCGGACGACCAGGCGGCGGTCGTAGACGACGTCGCTGGCGACGATCGCGCGGTAGAACGGCGCGGCCGATGCGCCGTCGGTCACCGCGAAGACGACGTTGTCGCCCCAGAACAGCCCGCCGAGCGCCGTATCGAGCTCCGCGACCCCGGTGGCAGCGACCTCCCCATGGAGCGCAGGTGGGAGGGAGCTATGTGTCTCCGGCATCTATGAAGCATAGCTTCCAACATCGCACTAGCTCGTTGCATCCGCTCTAGCTTGCCGTGCAGATCTTGTGAGCGACGGTGCGGCCGCGACCGGCGCCGCAGCCGTCCGACGAAGCGGGCTGACGCCCGGAGGAGCTGCCGACCTTGTGCTTTAAGAACCTCCCGATCGAGTTCGATGCCGCGGGCAACGCGACGCTGAAGCCGGGCGCCGACAACCCGTATTCCTATTCGGAGACGCCGCTTCCAACGCCGATCGAGGACGACCCGCAGCGGATGAAGGAGCTCTTCGAGCGCAACGGAAGCGTACGGCGCGTCGATTTCGACCCCGTGACGCGCGTGGCGGGCGCGCTGGCCTTCCATACGGTCGTCGATCTCGAGAACCGCCAGGTCCTCGAGACGGCGTCGATGGCGACGCTGTTTCGCGGCTACGAGATCATCCTCAAGGGCCGCGACCCGCGCGATGCGATCTTCATCTCCAGCCGCGCCTGCGGCGTGTGCGGCGGGGTGCACGCCAACACCTCGGCCCTCGCCTGCGAGATGGCGTTCGGGATCCACCCGCCTCCGCTGGGGGCGACCGCGCGCAGCATCATGCAGGCCGTCGAGTACCTCTACGACCACCCGATCCACCTGTCGCTGCTGGCGGGACCGGACTTCTCCGAGCCCGCCGTGCGGGAGACCAACCCGGAGATCTGGGAGCGCGCGACGCACACGCGCACGCAGGGACGCGCCAAGCACGGCTACGAGTTCATGTCCGAGCTCATGACCGACCTGACGCCGCTGACGGGCAAGCTGTACCTCGAGGGGCTGCACTACACGCGCCTGGCGCGCGAGGCCTACGTGCTCATCGGCGGCAAGTTCCCGCACCCGCAGACGGTGGTGCCCGGCGGCGTGAGTACGACGATCGACCCCTCCGATCTCAACGAGATCATGCTGCGCGTCGTCAAGTACTTCGACTACGGCCGCAAGACGGCCGCGATCTGGGACGACCTCGCAGGGTTCTTCTACGCCGTCAACCCGAAGTACCAGGACATCGGCACGCGCCCGAAGAACCTCATCGAGTGCGGTCAGTGGGACGACGCCTACGCCTACGACGGCACGTACGAGAACTGCGACGACTGGGGCCGGCGGCGCTGGGCGCCGCCCGGCGTGGTCGTCGACGGCGAGCTCGTCACGACCAGCCTGCAGATGGTCAACGCCGGGCTCGAGGAGTTCGTCGAGCACGCCTTTTACGAGGAGTGGACCGACGGCACGGGCCCGCGCTTCGCCACGGACCCCTCGGGGAACCCGCTGTCGCCCTACCACCCGTGGAACAAGGAGACGATCCCCAAGCCGACCGCGACGAGCTGGAAGGAGAAGTACTCCTGGTCGACGGCGCCGCGCTGGGATCGGATGGCGATGGAGACGGGCGCGTACTCGCGCATCTGGATCGCCGCGCAGACCGGCGCCGCGCAGTACCGCCAGTCGGACTTCATCCACTCCACGGGCCGCAGCGTGCAGATCGACCTGCCGAAGGCCGGGCTGCCCAACGATCCGATCGAGTGGCACATCCCGGAGGTCTGGGGCGCCTTCGAGCGCAACCGCGCCCGGGCCTACTGCATCCTCTACACCGCCGCGATCGCCTACGACAACCTGCTGATCGCCTACGACCTGATCCGCAAGGGCGGGCCGGACGCAAAGATGTCCACGCCCTACAAGATCCCCAAGGACCACCGCGTCGGGGTCGGGCTGTGGAGCGCGGGCCGCGGCTTCCTCACGCATCACCTCGAGATGGACAAGGGCGTCATCGAGAACTACCAGATCCTGACGCCCTCGACGTGGATGGCCTCGCCGAAGGACCCCTTCGGCAACCCGGGCCCCTACGAGGAGGCGGTGATGGCCACGCCGCTGCTGGAGAACTACGAGAAGCCCGAGGACTTCAAGGGCATCGACGTCCTGCGCGCGATCCGCAGCTTCGACCCGTGCATGCCGTGCACCACGCACATGCACACCGACGATCGGACGATCACGCGCGAGATCATCAGCTGCGCCTGCGGCTCCGACGGCCCGCACACGCACTAAGCCCGGTTCAGGCGATGTATGACCTGATGATCTCGTTGCTGGCGCCGGGGGAGCCGC
>DASYVZ010000118.1:0-2947 GCA_035936515.1 Solirubrobacteraceae bacterium
CCGCCGCAGCACCACCCAGGGGCCGGATGGGTCACACGGAGCATTCGCGTGCGCTGCCACGAAACGATCCTTCCACGCCACTGCGTGCGAAGGGCAGGAAGCGCGAATCAAGGCCTCGGCTGCTCGTCTGCGCGAGAAGCGGCGCTCTGAGGCGAGTGCTGCAACCACTCGAATGCGGCGCTGTCGCCGCCGGTCGGCTCGGACGCGCGCGTCAAGCCGAAGCGGCGCTCGCGATATCCGGCATCCCGAACGCCGACGCGTACCAGATGCTTGCCTGCTGCATCGCGTTCGGGCTCGAGTGCGGCCACCTCGTGTACGCCAAGGACGCGGGGCAGGAGCCGCTCGACCACGAACCGCGGGAAGCACTCCTGCAGGCGGGAGTGTCCGGCGTCGCGCCAGTGAGCGCCGCACGGTGCTCGCTGTCTCCCTCGCGGGGGTCGTCCACCGGTACGCAGCGCGAGTGCTCGGGCTCGCCGACGTGCGGCCGGCCGTTCCACAGCCGAGCGGCAACCCGACGGGGTGCTGCGTATGCGATGCGCGTGCGTGTCGGGAATGGCTTGTAGCGTGATTGCTATGGCAGGCGATGAGGACTTCGCGTTCGCGTCTGGTGTGTCGCTCTGGCGTCGCAATCTCGGCACGGTCCGTGAGCTGGTCCGCCAAGAGCTTGTGGGCCGGCAGCTCGAGGAGCATCTGCCGACGGGCCGCGACCAGTCGCTTTGCGTCCTCGACGCCGGCTGTGGACAGGGCACGCAGGCCATGCGGCTCGCTCGTCTCGGCCACCAGGTCCTCGGCGTGGACTTCTCCGAGCAGTTGCTCGGCGACGCACGACGAGCCGCAGCGGGCGAGCCATCTGAAGTACGTGCGCGGCTTGACTTTGAGCGCGCAGACCTGCTTGCCCTCGGCTCCGAGCTTGCGGGCAGCTTCGACGTCGTCTGCTGTCACGGGGTGCTGATGTACCTGCAGTCGCTGGATCAGGCGCTGGCGGCGCTGATCGCCACCGCGCGCGCCGGAGGGATCGTCTCGGTGCTCACGAGAAACCGCGCCAGCCTGGCGATGCGCGCCGGAATGTCGGGCGACTGGCAGGCCACTCTGGACTCCTTTGATGCTTGCCGCTACACAAACCGCCTCGGAGTCGACGACGTCCGTGCCGACGAGCCCTTGGAGGTCCGCCGGGCCCTAGACAGGACAGGAGCGCAGACGCTCGCCTGGTACGGCGTGCGTCTGTTCTGCGACCACTGGCAAGACCTCGAACCGCCGCCGGACCTCGCCGCGCTGATCGACGCCGAAGACCAGGCCGGGCGACGCGATCCCTACCGGTCGGTCGCCGCGATGACTCACACCATCGCGCGAGTCTCGACGTCAGGCAGCGTCCGATAGGCGGAACGGCAACCGGGCCGGGGACGAGGAGAACTCGTCGTCGAGCTCGCGCACCGCACCGGCGATCGCCGCATCGACGAGCGGGCGCGAGCTCACCTCGTCGATGTACGTGTCGTCGATCTTGTCGATTGCGGACGCTGTTGTGATCGGCGGCGGTCCGGCGCAGGCCGTCGGCGAAGGCGTCGCCAAGCGCCACCATGACGTGCGCGTCCTCGAGGCCGAGCCGCGCAGCGGTCGCTCGACGCGCTGCCGCGCCTCGGCGTGCGGCGCGACGATCGCGGCGATCTGCGCTTGCGACGGCGGCGCCGCCCCTCAACCACGCTTGGCGGCCGACGACAAACCGCCTAGCCGTGCGCGTCCCGACCGGCCGCTCAGCGAATCGAGGAGCGCTGACCGAACCGGATCCACGTCGCGCTGCGCGTCATGACAAAGCTGCAGCTACACACGATGTTCCTCGCGCCGAGCGGTCCCAACGTCGACCGTCCACGAGGCTGGCTTGCCGACGAGTCAACATCCTGCGCTCACGGGAGTCTCGAGATCAGCGCCGATGGCCGGTCCTCCAGCGGGACGCGAGCGGGGCCGGGGGAGGGGACGGCTGGCAGCCCGCCCGGCGCGTCGCACAGCCGAACGTGTGCCGGGAGGAAGCTGGCTGATACACGGAATCCTGCGGAGCAGGGTGCAGCCGACACAGCGCGTTCTCGCCCGCGCGACCGTTCGAACTATCCTGATCGCTAACCATGATTGACGATCCCATCCGCGAGCTTCTGGCCGCGATCGAGCCGCAGCCTTTCTGGGCTCCCGAAGGACAGACCGTGATCCTGCAGGAGAAGGTGATCGAGGCGGGCGCCGACCCTGACGCCGTCGAGCAGTGGGTCGAGGCCCGCGGAGGACGGCTCGACCGGACCGTGCCCGTCGGACACCGCAGCATTCTGTGGAGGGGCACTGTGCCGGATGTGCAGCGGTTCTTCCTCATCCCGAACGAGGCGCTTCGCTAAGTCGCGGCTGATCGAACGCCTGGTCCACCAGCGCCGGCGCCGGAACCGCACCCTGGCGGAACGCCAAACGCGCGTCACCGGCGCACGGGGGGCGCCCACGGACGAACGGCATCCGGACGCCGTGGATCCTCGGCTGGGTGTGGATCGCGGCCTCACCACGCTGGGCGGAGGCTTGCCTGGGACCACCACGGCCCCAGGACGGCGTGAGGCTCGGTCATCCTGAGCGAGCCGTCGCATGTTCGTGGGCCCCCGCGGAGGCCGCTCGGTCACCGACGACCAGCCCCTGCTCATGCACGTCCAGCACCAGCGCACTAGTCGGCGTGGAACTCCGCGATCGCCGCGCGATGCTTGTCCACCTCGCGGGCAACTCGCAGGATCGCCGCTTTCTGGCCGCCCAGAAGCGGGAGGACGACCTGTTCGATGATCTGCGCGAGACCCTCGATCCCGCCGCCCTCGGCCTTGATCTGTTCGATGATCGGCTCGACGTCGAGCGCCATCGCGTCATTGAGCTCTTGTTCGAGTGAAGCCATGGCTGTCGCCACAGTGTTCCCCGGCCGCCGTCGATCTACGCGGTG
>DASYVZ010000119.1:0-10548 GCA_035936515.1 Solirubrobacteraceae bacterium
TGGGCGGGGTCGCCGTCGTACGGCATGGCGGCGTAGCCGGGCAGGAACGTCCCCGCGTAGTCGCCGCGCTCGACGAACGTGTGCACCGTGTCGCCGTAGGCGGCGATCTCCGCCATCCGCACGACCCCGTCGTCGTCGCGGTCGACGAGGATCCCGAGGCGCCGCAGGTCCTCCAGCGACTGGTCGATCTCGCCGACGCGCGCGGGAACGCCGTCGTAGTAGGACTCCGGCGTGCGCAGGAACGCCACGCCGTGCGCCTGCAGCGCCTCGACGCTCCGCACGATGTCGGTCGTCGAGACGGCGATGTGCTGCACGCCGGCCCCGCCGTAGAACTCGAGGTACTCGTCGATCTGCGACTTGCGCGCACCCTCCGCCGGCTCGTTGATCGGCAGCTTCACCCGGCCGTCGCCGCTCGTCACGACCTTCGACATGAGCGCCGAGTACTCCGTCGAGATCGCCTCGTCGGAGAAGTGGATGAGCTCCGTCATCCCGAAGACGTCTTCGTAGTACTTCACCCAGCGGTCCATCTCGCCCAGCTCGACGTTGGCGACGACGTGGTCGATGCCCGCCAGCAGGCTGGGCTGGGCGGGGTCGCCGTCGTACGGCATGGCGGCGTAGCCGGGCAGGAACGTCCCCGCGTAGTCGCCGCGCTCGACGAACGTGTGCACCGTGTCGCCGTAGGCGGCGATCTCCGCCATCCGCACGACCCCGTCGTCGTCGCGCCGCTCGTACGGCGCGCGCAGGGCGGTCGCGCCGCGCGCGGTGGCCTCGCGGAACGCCGCGTCCGCCGACGGCACCGACAGCGCCACGCGCTTGACGCCGTCGCCGTGCCGGCGATGGTGCTCGCCGATCTCCGTGCCGTCGACGAGCGCGCCGGTCAGCACGAGCCGGATGCGGCCCTGCTGGAGCACGTGCGACGTGCGGTCGCGCAGGCCGGTCTCCAAGCCCGCGTAGGCGACCTCCGTGAAGCCGAACGCACGGCGCAGGTAGTAGGCGGCCTGCGCGGCGTTGCCGACCCACAGCTCGATGTGGTCGATGCCGTGCAGCGGCATGAAGTCGCGGTGGTCACCGTCGCGGCCGCTGGGGTGAGGGTCAAGCGACAGCGTGCTCACGGCGCAGCTCCTCGATCGATTCGTCGGTACAGGTGTCAAAGAAGGCGCCGACGACGGTCTCGATTTCGGCGACGGACTCGGCTCGGTACAGGACGGGCTGGTAGCGCGTGATGTCGTACTGCGCCGTGCCCATCTCGAGCAGGTCGAGCGGGCGCATCTGCATGGCCCGAAACTCGCCGAGCTCGCCGTAGCTCGAGAGGATCCCGGCTCCGTAGGCGCGCACGTCGCCGGCCTCGACGACGACGCCGAACTCGAGCGTGAACCAGAACACGCGCGACAGGAAGCGCAGCGACTCCTCGTGCTGCAGCCGGCGCGCGGCGACGCCCGCGCGGCGGTGCAGCTCGCCGAACGTCGGCGTCGCGAGCAGATGGCCGTGGCCGATGACCTCGTGCACGATGTCCGGCTCGGGCGTGTACAGCGGCATCGCCGGGTGGCGGACGTACTGCGTG
Source organism: Solirubrobacteraceae bacterium (assembly GCA_035936515.1). GTDB lineage: Bacteria > Actinomycetota > Thermoleophilia > Solirubrobacterales > Solirubrobacteraceae > CADCVQ01. The sequence goes on from DASYVZ010000119.1 coordinate 1,562, forward strand.
GAGTGAAAGGTGCGCTCGGCGAGGGAGCCGTAGAACGTGCGCAGGTCGACCAGCCCGGCCGCGGGAACGTAGCGCCAGCCGCCGAGCGATGCCAGCCGCCCGGTGACGTCGTCCAATCGCGGGATCCGGTTCGTGGGCAGCGCCACCTCGCTGAGCGCGGTGCGGAACTCGCTCACCGCGAAGCGCTCGTGCAGCGGCGCCAGCTCGCGGCAGACCGTGCGCCAGACCTCCTCCTCGCTCTCGTCGTAGGCGATCGCCGGCGCGGGCTGGCCCGGGTGCCACGCGAGTGCCGCGGCGGCGATCTCGTTGCGCCGGCGGCGGTAGTCGGGGTCGTTCGCGCCGGGATGGCCGTCGTGCAGATGGACGGTGACCTCACCGCCGTCGCCGGTCGTGACCGGCGAGTAGAGCTGGGCTTCTTCGAACACGATCTGCTCCTTGTCGCGTGGAAACAGAGTCGGCGAACCACGTAACGTTTGCAAGTGTGTGCATGCGAACAGGTCAACCAGCGCAGCGCAGAGCAGCCGCAGGCTGATTTACTGGTCAACATGACCAACCGCGGCATTGATCGACTCGACGCTCGGCTCATCGCGACACTGCGCAAGTTCCCTAGAGTGGGCCTGCTGGAGGTCGCGCGTCAGCTCGGGGTCGCGCGCGGGACCGTGCAGGCGCGTCTTGCAAAGCTCGAGGCGCGCGGCGTCATCACGGGGCATGGACCGGAGGTCGACCCCGCCGCAATGGGCTATCCGATCAGCGCGTTCATCCTCGTGGAGCTGGCGCAGGGCGAGCTCGCCGCGGCAGTCGCCATCATGGAGTCCATCCCCGAGCTACTCGAGGCCGACGCGATCTCCGGACCGCAGGACCTCATCTGCCGCGTCGTCGCACAGGACACCGCGCACTTGCAGCACATCGTCAACCAACTCACAGCAACCACGGCCATCCGCCGCTGCACGAGCTACATCGTGCTGACCCGCCAGGTTCCGCCGCGCACGATGCCGCTGATCGAGGCGGCGGCGCAACCTTCGCGCGGTGTGTCCGGTTAGTACCGTCGTGACTGGGCTGGGTCCTCCAGACGATCACGCGCGGGTGGATCCTGCGCGCCTGCCCGAGACGAAGCGATCCCGCAGGCGACCGGAGATCCAGGCGCTGCGCGCCATCGCCGTCCTGACGGTCGTGCTCTACCACATTTGGCCGGAGGCGATGCCCGGCGGCTTCGTCGGCGTCGACGTCTTCTTCGCCATCTCGGGCTACCTCATCACCGCACATCTGCTGCGCGAGGTCGAGAGCACCGGCGCGCTGGCGCTCTGGGGCTTCTGGGCGCGCCGCGCCCGCCGCCTGCTGCCGGCCGCGCTGCTGACGCTCTTCGTCTGCGCGGTCGGCACGCTGCTGTTCGTCCCGCAGGTCTACTGGCAGCAGTTCCTCACCGAGATCGCAGCGAGCACCGCGTACTTCCAGAACTGGCAGCTGGCGGGCGACGCCGTCGACTACCTCGCCGCCGACAACCGCGCCTCGCCCGTGCAGCACTTCTGGTCGCTGTCGGCCGAGGAGCAGTTCTACCTCGCCTGGCCGCTGCTGATCGCCCTCGGCGCCTGGCTCTCGCGCTCCCGCGCGGCGATCTTCGCTGTGCTCGGGCTCGTCACCGCGCTCAGCCTCGCGTACTCAATCACGGAGACCGCATCCAACCCCGCCGCCGCGTACTTCGTCACCCCGACCCGCGCCTGGGAGTTCGGCGCCGGCGGCCTGCTCGCGCTGCTGGGCGCACGCGCCTGGCAGCTGCCGGACGCCGTGCGGGCGGCACTGTCGTGGGCAGGGCTGCTGGCGGTCCTCTACGCAGCGGTCTTCTACAGCACGGACACCGCGTTTCCCGGTTCGGCGGCGCTCGTCCCGGTGCTCGGAACGCTGGCCGTCATCCTCGCCGGCACGCCGCGCGCGCGCTGGGCGCCATCGCCCATGCTGCGCTTCAAGCCCGGCCAGTTCCTCGGCGACATCTCCTACTCGGTCTACCTCTGGCACTGGCCGCTGCTCGTGTTCGCGCCGTTCATCCTCGTCAAACCCGGCCTGGACGAGACGCGCGTCACGGTGGTGGTGCTGACGGTGCTGCTCGGCTGGGTGACGAAGGTGCTCGTCGAGGACCCAGTGCGCCGCAGCGCCTGGCTGTCCTCCCAGCCGCGCATGACGTTCGCCTGCAGCGTGGCGGCGATGGCGGTCGTCGCGGGAGTCCTGGCGAGCGGCGCGACGCACGTGCAGGCGCAGATCCACGAGGCCGAGCGCGAGTCGTCGCGGCTGGCCGACCACCGGCCGCCGTGCTTCGGCGCCGCCGCCCGCGATCCCGAGAAGCCGTGCGTGAACCCCGCGCTGCGCAACGAGGTCGCGCCCCTGCCCGTGGCGGCGAAGACCGAGGAATACGCGCCCTGCGAGCGCTTCCACCGCGAGGGCGGGCTGAGCCAGTGCGACTTCGGCGTGGCGCCCGCCAAGGCCTCGCGGACGATCGCGCTCGTCGGCGACAGCCACGCCTCGCACTGGCGCACGCCGCTGGACGCCGTCGCCAACCGCAACGGCTGGCACGGCGTCTCGATCACGCGCACGAGCTGCCCGTTCTCGGAGGCGACGAAGCACCTCGCCGAGCCGACGCGCTCGCAGTGCCAGGACTGGGTCGAGAAGCTGCCGGGATACTTCCGCGAGCACCCGGAGATCGACACGATCTTCGTCGTCGGCATCACGGGCGGGACAGTCAACGTGCCGCGCGGGCGGACGATGTTCGAGGCGAAGGTCAACGGCGTTCGCAAGGCCTGGCGGAAGCTGCCCGACAGCGTCAAGCACATCGTCGTCATCCGCGACACGCCACGGATCGCCGGCGACACCGTCGACTGCATCGACCGCGCCCTCGCCGACGGCGAGCGCGCCGACCTCGCTTGCGCCGTGCCGCGGCGCGCGGCCCTCGAGGCCGATCCGCAGGCCGTCGCCGCCCGCCTGTCGGGGTCGTCGCGCATGCAGGTCATCGATCTCACGCACCGCTTCTGCAGCAAGCGCCTGTGCTTCCCCGTCGTCGGCGGCGCGCTCGTCTTCAAGGACCTGCATCACTTCACGCTCGTCTGGGCCGAGACGCTCGGGCCGCCGCTCATGCGCGAGGTGGAGCGCATCCAACAGTCGTGGTAGTCCGCGTTCAGCAGCCCGTCTCGATCGCCGCCGCGATCATCTCGCTGCGGTGGCTGTACCCGGCGGCGTCGGCGTGCAGCCCGTCGGGCAGGAGGACCGCGCCGACGTTGACCGCGTGCTCCCAGTTGACGACCACGATCCGCGGGTCGCGCCGCTTGGCCTGGTGCAGCACCCGGTTGAGGCCGCGGTAGGCCCCCTTGCGCGGCGGGCGGACGATCGTCGACCAGACGACGCAGGCGTCCGCCGGCAGCAGCTCCATCGTGCGGCGCACGCGGTCTGCGAACCGCCTGGCGTTGCTGCCGTCGTTCGTTCCGAGGCTGAAGACGACGATCCGCGGTGTCAGGGTGCGCAGGTTCATGCGCACGAGGCGCATCCCCTGCGGCGTGGTGATGCCGTTTCGCACGGCGGACACGATGTTGCGCCCCTCGAGCAGCGGGTCGAGGTAGGGCTGCGTGGCGACGGCCAGCGAGTCGCCGACCACGAGCACGTCGGACTCGCCGGCGAGGGCGGGCGCCGCGGACGCAACCGTGACGCAGGCGAGCGTGAGCAGCACGCAGCAGACCCTCCTGCGAATCCCCCGCGTCATCACGTCATTATCCGCGGGCCGTCAACCGGCGGCTGACGGTCGTCGGATCGCCGGCGTCGGCGGTCGCCTCGACCTGCAGCGTCACGATCAGCCCGCGGCGGCTTCCCATCGCCCTGCGCAGCCGCGCGACCTGCGCGCGCGAGAGCCTCAGGCGCACGATCTTCGACTCGGCCGCCTGCAGCTTCGACGTCACCGGCCGCAGGCTCGTCGACACTGCGCGCTTGCGCCTGCGCGGCTTGTCGCGCTCGGTCAGCGTGCCCGTCACGCGCACGTCGCAGATCGTGTCGCAGCCGACGCGGATCGGCAGGACGCGCGTGCTGAACAGGCCGGCGCTGCGCAGGATGCGCAGGCTCACATCAGGGCCGAGCGGAGGCGGCAGCGTGGGCATCTTCGGGGGCGGCGGGTGGGCGAGCGGCGCCAGCGCGACGCACGGCGGCGCGGCGGGTGCGGCGAGCGCGAACTGCTGCACGCGGTGGTTGCGCGTGTCGGTGACGGTCAGCGTGCCCCGGCAGTCGACGACCACCCCGGTCGGGTTGATGAACTGGCCGGCGCCGATCCCGCGCTCGCCGAACATCCCGAGCCGCTCGCCCTGGGGACCGAACTTCTGGATGCGGTTGTTGCCGCGATCCGCGACCCACAGATTCCCGCCGGCGTCGAGCGAGATCTGCGCCGGCGCCGACAGCTTGCCGAGCGTGCGCCCGGAGCCGCCGAACTGCGCGATCTGGGCGCCCCGCGGGTCGTAGACGGTGATCCGGTGGTTCGTGGCGCTGGCGTAGACGCGCGAGCCATCGGGGGTTGTCGCGACGCCGCGGACCTTGCCCGCGTCCGTCCATGCGCCGAGATACTCGCCCGCGGTGGTGAAGCGGGCGATGCGGCTGTTGCCGGTGTCGGCGACGCTGATGACGCCGGCGGCGTCGATCGTGATCGCCGAGGGGTCGCGCAGCCGGCCGGGGCCGCTGCCCAGCGCGGCGATCGTGCGCGCCGGCAACCCGGTCGAGCGCGCGAAGACGAAGATCCGTGCCCGGCGCTGGTCGAGGACGTACGCGTCGCCGACCGCGTCGAAGGCCACCGCGACGGGCCGGCGCAGGATCGTCGGCCCGGGCGAAGGGGAGCCCCAGATGGAGGCGACCGAGCCGTCTGGATGCAGCAGCGCGAGGCGCCCGTTGACGGAGTCGGCCACCGCGCGCAGCCCGCTGGCGTCGGCGGCGACCCCCATCGGCGTGTTGAACTGCCCGGGCGCGCGGCCGGATGCGCCGAAGGAGCGCAGCAGCCGCCCCCCGCGGTCGAACACGTCGATGCGGTCGTTGCCGGTGTTCGTGACGTACAGCTCTCCGCTCTGATCTGACGCGATCGCACGCGGGTAGGCGAGCTTGCCGGGGCCGGTGCCGTAGCTGCCCCAGCGCGCCCTGTACTTGTAGTCGGGCCGCGGGCCGAAGCGCAGGATGCGCTGGTTGATGTCGTCGGCCACGAAGACGCGGCCCTGCGGGTCGACGGCCACGCCGAACGGGAAGCTGAACTGGTTCTTGCCCCGGCCCTGGCCGCTGCCGACGGTCCGGATCACGCGCCCGCCGAAGTCCATGACGACGAGCCGGTGGTGGTGGTCGTCGGCGACGATCAGCCGCTTGCCGTGCACGGCCAGCCCGCGCGGGTTGGCGAGCAGCCCCGGCGAGGCGATCTCCGTCGCGCCCGAGCCGTCGAGGTTGAAGCGCTGCACGCGGTCGTTCTGGCTGTCGGAGACGAACAGGAGGTTTCCGGCGATGGCGAGCCCTCCGCCTGCGGGCGCGTCGTTTCCGCCGCCGGGGCCGAAGTTGAACTGCCCCACGTTCGTGCCCCTGCTGCCGAACGAGGCGATCAGCCGCCCGTCGGCGCCGAAGCGGTCGATCCGGCTGTGGCCGCTGCTGACGACGAACAGCGTGTTGTCGCCGGCGACGGCGACGGCGCCGACCGACGTGAACTCGCCGGGACGCAGCCCCGCCAGCCCGACCTCCCGCAGGAACTCGCCCTTGGGGGTGAAGACCTGGATGACGCTCGAGGACTGGTCGCCGACGTAGACCGATCCGTCGGGCCCGATTGCAACGGTCTGCGGGAAGCGCAGCACGCCGCCGCCACGCTGGCCGACCTGCGAGCCCGACGCGTACGGGCACGGCCCGCTCGCCCCCGGACACGGCGCCTGGGCGGGGGCGGTCGCGGGCATCGCGACGGCGCCGAGCGCAAGCGCGCAGCTTGCGACCGCCATGAGCCGGCGATGGGTGCTGCGGGCCATCGTCGCTCTAACCACGGCGCGCGACGATAGTCGCGCCGCTGCAGCGCGGGTACGCGCCTGCCGCCGGGTGATCAGCCGTCGGCGGCGGCGGGCGCGGGCACGTGGCGCTCGAGGACCGAGCGCAGTTGCGCCGCCGGGACCGCTCCGACGACACGGTCGATCTCGGCGCCGTCACGCATGACGACGAGCAGCGGGATGCCCTGCACCGCATAGCGGCCGGCGATTGCCGGCGCATCGTCGATGTTGAGCTTGACGACCTTCAGCCGGCCCGCGAAGTCGCGGCCCATCTGCTCGACGACGGGGGACACCATGCGACACGGGCCGCACCACGGCGCCCAGAAATCGACGAGCACCGGAACCGACGCCAGGATCTCCTCGTCGAACCCCGTGGTGTCGGTCTCGACGATCCAGGGCAGGTCCGTGTGGCAGACGCTGCAGCGGGGCACGCCCCTCGCGGTCGCGCGCACGCGGTTCTTCCTCTTGCAGTTCGGGCAGCTGACGATGGTCGCCATCGCCTGAACGCTTACCCGGCGCGCCGCTGCGCCGCACCCTCGGGTGCGGCGCGTTGGCGCAGCCCGCACGGAGGCCTACTGGTCGATGGCCCCTGCTTGTTCGTGGTCAGCGGACGGCGGGATCTGATGGCCGCCGGCTCGAGGCGAGAATGCCGGCCAGCAGGCCGATGGCGCCGACGACGATGAGGATGATTCCGACGGTGTTGATGCTCACGCCTGCGACGGTCGTCGTGACCGCGAGCAGCAGGATCGCGCCGATGGCGATGAGCAGGATCGAGATGCCGATTCCCATGACACTCCTTTCGAAGACGTACTTCGGGGATGTGCCTTCGGGTATTCCCCGCGACGATCGCTGCCAGCTTGGGGTCTTGACCCCATCTTTGGAACGCTGACGCCCCCATCCGCCGTCTGTGGACGATCCGGCGCGGCCTGATCGAACCGCGAGCCGGGGCCTGAGCCGCCCGCGTGATCTGCACGGCGTCGGAGCCGATCCGGCCCGCCGACGGTAGATCCTCGCCGTCCGGGGAAGGTAGGTTCCGTGCGCGGCGCCGGTCGACCTGAGGGACGAGGTCCCAGCGCGTCGGCGGCCTGGGCGGTCGCCGGCGCGTGCGTGGCGCTGGCGGCGTTCCTGGGTGGATGGCTCACGGGGGGTGGAGGGATCGATCTGGCGTGGGCACCGACGTGGGACCTGCGCCTGGCGTTCGAGCTCGACGGGCTCGCCGCGCTCTACGGGATCCTGGCCGCCGGAATCGGCGTCCTCGTCTTCGTCTACGCGTCTGCGTACGTGCCGCGGCACCTCGCACGCCAGGGGCGCTCGCGTCGCGAGGAGGCTCGCCTGCACGCGGCGATGGTGCTGTTTCTGATCTCCATGCTGGGGCTCACGACGGCTCAGGACCTGATCTTGCTGTTCGTGTTCTGGGATCTCACCGCGGTGGCGTCGTGGCTGCTGATCGGCTTCGACCGTCACGATCGCGAAGCGCGGTTGTCGGCGCTCATGGCGCTGATGGTCACCGCGGTCTCGGCCGTGCTGATGCTGGTCGGCATCCTCATGCTGCGCGTCGAGTACGCCACTACGCAGCTGCCAGAGCTCTTCGCCGTCGCGCGCCAGAGCACGACGGTCACCGTCGCCGTGGCGCTGATCGTCGTGGCAGCGCTCGCCAAGAGCGCCCAGGTGCCATTTCACTTCTGGCTGCCGCGGGCGATGGCGGCGCCGACACCGGTCTCGGCGTACCTGCACTCCGCGGCGATGGTCGCCGCAGGCGTGTTCCTGCTCAGCCGCATCCACCCGCTGATCGCGCTCGACGGCGCTCTGCTCGACGCGCTCGTCGTGGTGGGATTCGCCTCGATGGCGGTCGGTGGCGTGCTCGCGCTGGCCGCCGACGGGCTCAAGCGCCTGCTGGCGTACTCGACGATCTCGCAGTACGGCTACGTCGTGACGATGCTCGGAGTGGGCGGCACGGCGGGGGCGGCCGCGGCCTGCTTCTACGTGCTCGCCCACGCGCTGGCCAAGAGCGCGCTGTTCATGACGGCCGGCGCGGTGAGCGAGGCGACAGGAGCCAAGGCGCTGTCCGGGCTGGGCGGGCTGGGGCGCGGCATGCCGCTGCTGGCGGCGAGCAGCGGCGCGGCGGTGGCCGCGATCGCCGCCCTGCCGCTGACGATCGGCTTCTTCAAGGACGAGCTGTTCTTCAAGGCGGCGCTCGAGCACGGATCGCTCACGGCCGCCCTCGCCGTCGCCGGCGCGGCGCTGACCTTCGCGTACATGGCGCGCTTCTGGTCTGGGATCTTCCTCGGCGCGCCGCGGGACGCTCCGCAGCCGATCGAGCGCCGGCTGGTGTGGCCGGTGGCGCTGCTCGCGCTGGCGGGCGTGGGCGGCGGCATCGTCGTCGCGCCGTTCGCGGCCCTGGCACAGGACGCGGCGGCCGTGACCAGCGGCGCTGCGGTGAAGCTCGAGGCCGCCTACCACCTCGACGCGCGCTCCGAGAACCTCATGGCGCTCGCGGCGTACGCGCTCGGGGCGTTCGTGCTCGTCGTCCGCGGCGTGCTGTCCAAGCCGTTGGCGATCGTCGAGTGGGTCGGCACGCACTTCGGCCCCGAACGCGCCTACAGCGCGAGCCTCCGCGGCCTGAACCGCCTGTCGAACCAGTTGCACGACATCGAGGTGCGAGATTTGCGCACGCGGGTGGCGGCGGTGATCGTGCCCGCGGCGGCACTCGTGGCGGTCGGGGTGGTGCTGACGCCGACCGAGGGCTCCTACCGCGTGGGACAGATCGTCCCCGCCGACACGCCGCTCGTCGCGGCGCTCGCCGTGTGCGCGCTGGCGGCCGTCGCGGTGACCGCTCCTCGCAACCATCTTGCGCTGGCGCTGATGCTGTCCGCGGTCGGGTTCGCCTTGGCCACCGCCTATTCGCTGCTCGGTGCTCCGGACGTCGCGCTCGTCGCGGTGCTGATCGAGACGATCTTCGCGCTGCTGTTC
>DASYVZ010000120.1:0-1786 GCA_035936515.1 Solirubrobacteraceae bacterium
CATCCTGTCGGCCTCGTCGAGGACGAGCATCTTGACGTGCGCCAGCGAGATCGCGCGGCGCTGGATGAGGTCCTCCAGGCGACCGGGCGTCGCGACGACGATGTGCGAACGCTTGGCGCGCTCGATCTGGCGCTGGATCCCCGCGCCACCGTAGATGGCGACCACGGACAGCGCACGGGCGTGCGCGATCTCCTGCAGGTCGTCGACGATCTGCAGCGCGAGCTCTCGCGTCGGCGCGAGGATCAGCGCCGACGGGCGGCGATCGGTGGCCTCCAGGCGCTCGACGATCGGCACCGCGAAGGCAAGTGTCTTGCCCGAGCCGGTGGGCGACTTGGCGAGCACGTCGTGGCCGGCGAGAACGTCCGGGACGACGAGCGACTGGATGGCGAACGGGTCGTCGATGCCGTGCTTGGAGAGCACGTCGCACACGACCTGTGACACGCCGAGGTCGGCGAAGGACTGCTGGGAAGGCATATGGCTCCTACTGAAAAAAAGGCGATTCGGGAGATTCGACTGACCCGAAATCGCGCTGTGGAGCGCATCCTCAAGACAAGAACCTCACAGGCAGCGGCGCTGCCCGTGCCCCAGACGGTAGCAACGTCGGAATGTTCGCCCGACGCAGGGACTCCTTTGCCGGCCGACCGACAGCCGCCATGATGCGCGTGATGCCGACGACGCCGCCGCCGCCCTCCAGACGCCTGGGCGGCGTGCGCTCGTCCCCCGTGCGCGACATCCTCGAGCTCACGCAGCGCGCCGAGGTGATCTCCTTCGCCGGCGGCCTGCCGGCGCCGGAGCTGTTCCCCAGCGAGCTGATCGCCGACGCGTTCGCGCGCACGCTCGCGCCGAGCGCCGCGGCGAAGGCGCTGCAGTACTCCTCGACGGTCGGCGACCCCGGTCTGCGCGCGCTGCTGGCCGACCGCTTCTGCTCTCGCGGGCTGCGTTGCGAGGCGGACGAGCTGATCGTGACGACGGGCTCTCAGCAGGCGCTCGGCCTCGTTGCCGCCGCCCTGCTCGACCCCGGCGACGTCGTCCTCGTCGAGAACCCGTCCTACCTCGCGGCGCTGCAGTCCTTCGGCTTCGCAGGCGCGCGGGTGGTGTCCGTCGCCTGCGACGACGACGGGCTCGACCCCGAGGCGCTGCCCGCGCTCATCGCCGAGCACGCGCCGAAGTTCCTCTACATCGTCCCGACATTTCAGAACCCGACCGGCCGCACGCTGCCCGGCACGCGCCGCGCGCGCCTGGCGCAGGTCGCCGCCGAGCACGGGCTGTGGATCATCGAAGACGACCCCTACGGCGAGCTGCGCTACGACGGCGAGCCGCTCGCGCCGATCGGCTCGCACGCCGGCGCCGCCGACCGCACCGTGACGATCTCCTCGCTGTCGAAGGTGCTTGCGCCGGGCCTGCGGATCGGCTGGCTGCGCGCGCCCGAGTCGATCCTCGGCCCGCTGACGATCGCCAAGCAGGCGGCCGACCTGCACACCTCGACGGTCGACCAGTTCGCCGCCCGCACCTCCCTGCAGGCGGCGGATCTCGACCTGCATATCGCGAACCTCTGCCGCGAGTACCGCCGCCGCCGAGACGCCCTGCTCGACGGGCTCGCGGATGCCCTGCCGCCGGGATCGACGTTCAACCGGCCCGACGGCGGGATGTTCGTCTGGGCGCGGCTGCCGTCGGGCTGGGACGCCGAGCAACTGCTGCATGCGGCGTTGGAGCACGAGGTCGCGTTCGTGCCGGGCTATCCGTTCTTCGCCGGCGAGGCCGATCGGCGGACGCTGCGCCTGTCGTT